>JAJUGC010000291.1 GCA_029268325.1 Gammaproteobacteria bacterium
CAAAAAATCATGCCCGCCGTGCTCACCCTGATTTTGTCCTGCGCAACACTGTCGCTGGCAGGCTGCTTTCCAGGCGTCTACAAGATCGATATCCAGCAGGGCAACATCATTACCCAGGATATGCTCGACCAGCTCAAGCCAGGCATGACCCGGCGTCAAGTTCATTATGTGCTGGGCACGCCCGTCACTGAAAACACCTTCGACCCCACACTGGAAAGCTATGTCTACACTATCCAGAGAGCCGGAGGCGAGATCCGTACACAAACCATCAACGTCCATTATCAGGACGATGTCATGACTCACTACTCGGGCTCATTGTTGCCTTCGGATGTAACGGGCCTCACTCCCCGCCCAACTCCGGAACGGCCCATTTTCCAAGAAGAGCCGGTCATTCCAGACTAAGCAACCCAAGCCGGCTGGATCTCAGGGTCGGATTAATTGTTCAGGTTTAGATAATTGCGGCGCCAGACTAGCGCCGCAAGGGTTTAAACGAGAGACAGCAGCCCACCAAGGCCAGGGATGCCGAAATGGATGGGTAAACGCTTAGCTTTCGCGAGCCTTGGCCGCCCGGTTCAGCCTCGCTTGCTTGGGATCCACTATCAGGGGCCGATAGATCTCCACCCGGTCTCCGTCATTCAGCACGTGCTCCTTGGGATCCTTCACCGCCTTGCCAAAAATCCCCATCTTGTCCTGCTCTGGATCAATCTGGGGAAAAGCTTCCAGAATGCCGGAGCGCAGCACTGCCTCATACATTGTGGTGCCGGCCTCCACATCCAGGGCAATCAGCTTCTGCTTATGGGGTAATGCATAGGCCACTTCAACCCGAATCTTATCGCTCATCACCTTGTCTCTTGGTCAAATTTGTCTCTGCCTACAGACTCAACCCTAGCCGCTCAGCCCCTTAGATTCAGGCTGACCCCAGGCTTGCGGAGGCAGCCCTGCCATAGAGCTGTCGCGCCCGGTTACAAAAGGCATCCACCATCGAATTAGCCGCCTGCCCAAATACCGGGCCCAAGGCGAGCCCGGCAAGACGCCCGGCCAACTCGAAGGACAGATTCAACTCCACCTTGCAGGCATCCCGGTCCAGCTCCAGAAAACGCCAACGTCCCTGCAGGTGCTTGAACGGGCCATCCACCAGCTCCATGTGAATTTCCGCCGGATGGATCAGCTGATTACGGGTGGTGAACTGATGGCGCACCCCGCCTTTGGCGACGGTCAGGCAGGCCAGCATCCAATCCTCTTCCTGCTGCAACACCTGGGCGGCATCGCACCAGGGCAAAAAGTGGGGGTAGGACGCGACATCGTTGACCAGGTCGTACATACGTTGCGCGGAGAACCAGACCAGTGCACTGCGTTCAACGGTCTTGATCATCGATCTCCTCGGTAGACTGTGGATTATCAAAAACGGGCGGCACCTCACCCATGACAGCCTGCTCAGTGACTGACAGGTCATCGCCAGGGGCCAGCCAACTACAGAGCCCGCCTTGCCCGCCACCACCTTGGACACATACAGGCATGATAAAGCTGGTGATAGTGAAAAGGATCAAGGCACACAAAAGCACGGGCGCGACGAATCGTAACAGAAAGTGCCAAACCAGGTAAAACCAGCGTGCTTCCAGACTCTCCACCAGCTCCTGCACAGACGCCCGGGGCAAGACCCAACCCACGAAAACCGCGATCAGCATGGCGGCTCCCGGAATCAGCAATCCGGAGACCACCAGCATGACGAAGCTGAACATGGGAATCCCGGCCAGGCTCCACTCAACACCGGCCTGGAAGCCCAAGTTAAGGCCGAAGGCTAAAGCGGCGACCGGGGCCAAAACTGCCAGGCTTGCCAGCCAGCGGCGCCAACCAAAGCGTTCCACAAGCCAGGCGACCCAGGGTTCCCCCAACGCCATAGCTGCCGTCCAAACGGCCAGGATCATCAGAGCAAAGAACAGGGTGGCCCAAAACTGCCCTCCGGGCAGTTGCCCATAAGTCATCGGCACCACCTGGAACAGCAGGTCGAATCCCTGGGCTGGCCCAAACCCGGCCGAGAACACCAGGGGAAAGATCATAAACCCGGCCAGCACGGCAACCACAATATCCAGGCCGACAATCCAGGAAGCCCCCCACAGAAGCCCCCGCCGACCCGGCGAATAGGCACCATACATCATCATGGCCCCCATGCCGATTGCCAGGGTGAAGAAAGCGTGCTGGGCAGCAGAGGCCAGCCCTAACCAGTTGAAAGCCTCCCGCCCATCCAACAGCAAATAGTCGAAGGCCGTGGGCAGGTCCCCGTTACGCCAGCCATAGACCAAAAGCACTGCCAGCAGCAGGAAGAACAGGGGGATCAGGTAACGCACAGCCCGCTCAAGTCCACGGTTGACGCCCCGGCCGAGCACCACAAAAACGCCCGCCAGAAACACCACCTCCCATACCAAGAGTTTGCCGGGATGGTCTTTGAGCCCCAGCAAGGGCTCCACCATATCGTTGGGCATGGCGCCGTTAAACTCACCCAGGGCAGCCTTGAACAGGTAAGCCAAGGTCATGCCCGCCACAAGCACATAGACCGACAAGGTCAATAGCCCGGCAATAGGCCCCAGTACGCCCACCCACCCCCAACGGGGACACAGGCCGGCCTCTCGTGCCAGCAACCCGCCCCCCACAATCGGGCTGCAGCGGCTGGCGCGCCCCAACAACAGCTCCGCATACAGCAGGGGCAAGCCAAACACCAGCAAAAAAAGCACATAGGCCAGCAAGAACCAGAGCCCACCATGCTCCGCCATGGCGTAGGGAAAGCGCCAGAAATTGGCCAGTCCGATGGTGGCGCCAACGCCGGCCATGATAAAGGCCGGACTTCGCGTCCAAGAGCCGTGAACTGTTTCGTGCTTCATCATCATGGGTTAGGACAACACTCGGAACAGTGGATAAAACGACAGCCATGAGCGACGACGACCGCCTGCATACAGACCACTCACCCATGAGACGCATAACGGGCGGCTATTCTATGAGATTAGCAGGCAACCCGTCGAATAAGAGGAAATTCGACCCACAAGGCAGGCACTGAAAGATCCCTTACCAAAACAGGCAAGTTATCAGCCGTTCATGCGGAAAACAATGACATCATCCAAACCTTGATCAACCAATATCGGACAGAAGGGAAAACGTCGCCGATTTACCACTGCAAGTCCCGGCCGAAGTTCACTGAGTACGAAACGGTCAGCAAGCTGCTGTTGATGGCAAAAGACACCGGCAACAAGTTTATTTTTGTCCATGTATCCACTCCGGAAGCGATGCAGACGATCAAAGAAGCCAAAGCGTCCGGCCTGGAAGTGTACGCCGAAACGTGTCCGCACTACCTCTACTTTTCAGAAGACGCACTAGAAGAGCACGGAGCGTACGCCAAATGTAACCCGCCTCTGCGCCCGCAGGCAGACATCGACAAACTCTGGGAATATGTGGTAGACGGAACGGTGGACTTTATCGGCAGCGATCATGCGACTTATACGGTGGAAGAAAAAGAAAAGTCGAAAGAGGATATTTTCGTGGCACCGGCCGGTTTTATCGGTGTCGATATGCGGGTGCCGCTGATGTTGAATGCGGTAAATGAAGGAAAATTAACGTTGGAACGGGCAGTAGACCTCGTTTCCGGCAACGTCGCCAAAACATTCGGCCTGTATCCTAAAAAAGGG
>JAJUGC010000292.1 GCA_029268325.1 Gammaproteobacteria bacterium
CAGCTTGTTGGGGCCGATCAGCTGTTGGCGGTAAATACCCAGATTCTGACGCTCCTTGTGAGGGCCGCGGGTCACCACCAGAGGCCAGGTCACCAGGGGGCCGGCGTCGCCGGGCCAGCAGGTTTGGATCGGCAGGTTGTAGAGGTTCACGTCCCGACCGTCGATCACCACTTCCTGGCAGGGGGCGGAGCGCACCAGCTTGGGCCCCATGTTGATCACCTGCTTGAAAATGGGCAGCTTGCTCCAGGCATCCTTCAGGCCTTTGGGCGGTTCCGGCTCTTTCAGGAACGCCAGTAGCTTGCCGATCTCCCGCAACTCGGAAACATCATCGGCGCCCATGCCCAGGGCAACGCGCTTGGGCGTGCCGAACAGGTTGGCGAGCACGGGAATGTCATAACCCTTGGGGTTTTCGAACAGCAATGCCGGACCTTCCTGCCGTAGGACACGGTCGCTGATTTCGGTCATTTCCAGACGGGGATCGACCGGCGTCTTGATACGCTTGAGTTCGCCCTGCTGTTCCAGAAACTGAATAAAATCCCTGAGATCCGAATATTGCATGCAAAACCTGTTCACTAGTCTCGAAATTGCGGGACATTATAGGGGATGCGGGGGGGAGTTACGACGGGTCGGGAAAGGTGAGGGGGTGTTCGGACATTGTGCGGGCTGCGGAAATCCCCCCTAACCCCCCTTTACGAAAGGGGGGGAGCCCCAGCTGCGGTTAATCCTAATATGCTGGAGGCTGCAGAGTAGCAGGGCTTTAGTCTTCCCCCTTTGGTAAAGGGGGACAGAGGGGGATTTCCTCAGGCACCTGGAAGGTCTCAGGCAAACCGCCAAAACCAGCAATCTGCCTGGAAACGAGAAGCAGTTTTTACCGCTTCTTCATCGACAAGAAGAACTCGTCGTTGGTCTTGGTGTCCTTGAGCTTGTCCACCAGGAACTCGATGGCACCCAAGTCGTCTTCCATGGAGTGCAGCAGCTTACGCAGAATCCACATGCGCTGCAGTTCGTCTTCGGTGGTCAGCAGCTCTTCACGGCGGGTGCCGGAGCGACGGATGTTGATGGCCGGGTAGATGCGCTTCTCAGCCGCTTTGCGGTCGAGGTGCAGTTCCATGTTACCGGTACCTTTAAACTCTTCGTAGATCACCTCATCCATCTTGGAGCCGGTGTCGATCAGGGCGGTAGCGATAATGGTCAGGCTGCCGCCTTCTTCTACATTCCGGGCCGCACCGAAGAAGCGCTTGGGGCGCTCCAGGGCATGGGCGTCCACACCACCGGTCAGAACCTTGCCGGAGGAGGGGATGATGGTGTTGTAGGCGCGGGCCAGACGGGTGATGGAGTCCAGCAGAATCACCACGTCTTTCTTGTGCTCCACCAGGCGCTTGGCTTTTTCCAGCACCATTTCGGCCACCTGAACGTGACGGGCGGGCGGCTCGTCGAAGGTGGAGGCCACCACTTCGCCGCGCACGGAACGCTGCATGTCAGTCACTTCTTCCGGACGCTCATCGATCAGCAGCACCATCAGGTAACACTCGGGGTTGTTACGGATGATGGACTGGGCGATGTTCTGCATCATCAGGGTCTTACCGGCCTTGGGCGGGGAGACGATCAGGCCGCGCTGGCCTTTACCGATGGGAGCGACCAGGTCGATGATCCGGGCAGACAAGTCCTCGGTACTGCCGTTACCGGCTTCGAGCTTGAGGCGCTCCTGAGGGAAGAGTGGGGTCAGGTTTTCGAAGAGGATCTTGTTGCGGGAGCTTTCAGGTTTGTCGTAGTTGATGTCATTGACCTTCAACAGGGCAAAATAACGCTCACCGTCCTTCGGGGGTCTGATCTTACCGGAAATGGTATCGCCGGTGCGGAGGTTGAAACGGCGAATCTGGCTGGGGGAAACATAGATGTCATCCGGGCCGGCCAGGTAGGAGCTGTCTGCCGAACGCAAAAAGCCGAAACCATCCTGCAGGATTTCCAGTACGCCATCTCCATAGATATCTTCACCAGACTTGGCGTGCTTCTTGAGGATAGCGAAGATGACGTCTTGCTTGCGTGAGCGGGCCATGTTCTCCAGGCCCATTTCGTCAGCGATTTGCAGAAGTTCAGGAACGGACTTTTGCTTGAGTTCGGTAAGATTCATAGGTTCTCGAGTGTATTCGTAAATATAGAGAGGACGATGTGGTTGTTATTTCGTGAAGGAAGAATCAACTGCTTGTCGACAGTAGGGCAACGAAAGGGGAGGGGATCGTTACCTGAAATAGTAGCTCACGTAGTCTATAACAGAAGCCGGATTATGTCTAGTTAGGGATAAAAATTCGACAATTTATCCGGAAAGCCCCATCCTCTGGGCTTCCCGGCCGTTCCTTCAGTCTTGCTTAAATGTTGCTGTCGATGAACGCTGCCAGTTGGGATTTGGACAGAGCACCCACTTTAGTAGCGTCCACGTTGCCGTTCTTGAACAGCATCAGGGTGGGAATGCCACGGATGTTGAACTTGGGCGGCGTTTGTTCGTTTTCGTCGATGTTCAGTTTGCAAACTTTGAGTCTGCCGTTGTATTCCTCGGCAATCTCTTCCAGCACTGGTGCAATCATTTTACAGGGTCCGCACCACTCTGCCCAATAATCGACCAGGACAGGCCCTTCTGCTTTTAATACTTCGGCTTCGAAGGTTTCGTCAGTGACGTTAATGATGTTTGCACTCATGGTTAGGAAATTCCCTGAATCAATGGTCGATGGCGCCCGGGAGTTCATTTGGGGAACCCGAAGGCGAAAACTGTGGTCGGTGAGAGCCAATCTTGTTTGGCCACGTTGGGGTTTCGGCTATAACGACTATAATCAAGCTGTCTTCGACTATAATCTGTAGTGAGATTGGCTTATCATTTGACGCGCCTCCTAACTATACGGTTAAACCCAAGGATTTCAAGATAGCTGATGACAATTCAGCCCTCATCCGAAACGCCACAGGAACCCCCGGACCTGCTGGCGGCCATAGATCTCGGTTCCAACAGTTTCCATATGGTTGTCGCTCGCGTTGTGCAGGGCGAAATCCGCATTATGGAGAAGCTGGGCGAAAAGGTTCAGCTTGCCTCCGGGCTGGGTACGGACAATCTGATCACGGAAGCCGCCCAGCAACGGGCCCTGGAGTGCCTGCAGCGGTTTGCTGAGCGGATCCAGGGAATGCCGCCCAATGCGGTGCAGATTGTCGGCACCAATACGCTCCGTCTGGCCCGCAATACCCGCGAATTTATCCGCCGTGCCGAAGCCGTGATCGGCTACCCCATTGAGGTGATCAATGGCCGTGAAGAGGCCCGCCTGGTCTATCTGGGCGTTGCCCACACTTTGTCCGATGACGTGGGCCGGCGCCTGGTGGTCGATATTGGCGGTGGCAGTACCGAATTTATTATCGGCGAGCGTTTCGAAACCCGGGCGCTGGAAAGCATGCACATGGGGTGCGTCTCCTTCCGGGACCGCTTCTTTCCCGACGGGGAAATCACCAAAGGCCGGTTTGACCGGGCTATCACCCAGGCCTCCATGGAGCTGCAGGTTATCCAGAAAGCCTATCGAAGCCTGGGCTGGACAAGCTGTGTAGGCTCTTCCGGTACCATCAAGGCCGTGTCACAGGTGGTCTATAACCATGCCTTGAGCAATACCGGGATTACCTGGGAGGCGCTGATGG
>JAJUGC010000293.1 GCA_029268325.1 Gammaproteobacteria bacterium
ATATGGGAGATCAGCTCACGGTAGGTGCTGTTGATCTTGCTGAACAAATCCGCTGATTTTGCAAAATGGGCACTGACTTCAGCCTGGTAGCGTTCGTGTTGGGCCTGCAGTTGATCCAGTTGCTGGACCAGGCGCCGATTCCGGGCGGTCTCCGATGAGGTGAGCCGATGGATCAGGGCTCCCAGCACCAGACCTGCCACAAAGCAAAGAATTCCAATAGTGATTTCAGACATGGGCAGCGCATTCCAATGAATAACATTCCAGCGAAGAACCTTTCACTGATTAGAAAGTCCCGTGAATGGCCTTGAGGGGTAGTATAGCGGCTTCATTAGGGGGTTTGCCATGCCTGAAGCCGAGGCGGGCTTGATGAGGGACAAGTCTGCGCGGCTTTTGTGCGGCGGATTTGGCGACAGGCTGAAACATTAGCCTTTGGGGGCATAAACGGGCAAAATATGCCCCCTGTTTTTCGCCACATTGAATCCGCAATCATTATTACGCCTATGACCCCTGTCGAGAAGTACAAGCAAGACCTGCAACGTCCCGATTTCAAATACGATGCGGCCCAGGAAATGGCCGTTTTGAAACTCCAGGATTTGTATGAGCGCCTGATTCGTGACCAGGCGGAGCGACAGCGCGGTGGGCTGACCAAGCTGGCAGCCAAGCTGCGCCGTAAGAAACCGGAACCCGTAAAAGGATTGTATTTTTGGGGCGGCGTCGGGCGCGGCAAGACCTATCTGATGGACACCTTCTACGAAGCGCTTCCCTTCCAAAACAAAATGCGGATGCACTTCCACCGCTTTATGCAGCGAGTTCATCGGGAACTGACCGAGTTGAAGGGTGAGAAAAACCCCCTCGATATCGTCGCAGAACGCTTTGCCCGGGAAACCTGCATTATTTGCTTTGATGAGTTTTTCGTCACCGATATTGGCGACGCCATGATTCTGGCCGGGCTCCTCAAGGAGCTGTTCGCCAATGGCGTGACCCTGGTGTGCACTTCCAACATCGTTCCCGACGGCCTGTATAAGGATGGCTTGCAGCGTGCCCGCTTCCTGCCGGCCATTGAATTGCTCAAGACCCATACGGAAGTGGTCAATGTGGACAGCGGCGTGGACTATCGACTGCGCTCCCTGACCCAGGCAGAGCTGTTTCACTTTCCCTTGACCGAACAGGCCCACCAGAATCTGCTGCAGGCCTATGGCCGGCTGGCCGTGGAAGCCGGTGTCCATGGGGTGAGCCTGGAGGTGAACGGCCGCAAGCTCAAGGCCGTGAGACGTTCCGACGACGTGGTCTGGTTCGAGTTCGACGAGCTTTGCGATGGTCCCCGCAGCCAGAACGACTATATTGAGCTGGCCCGTGAATTCCATGCGGTGATCATCAGCAATGTGCCGGTGATGGGAGGGGATAAGGACGACCAGGCGCGCCGCTTCATCAACCTGATCGACGAGTTCTATGACCGCAACGTGAAAGTGATCATCTCCGCCGAAGCGCCGATTCTGGAACTCTATGCCGGCGGCAAGCTCAATTTTGAATTTGAGCGGACCCAAAGCCGCCTTCTGGAGATGCAGTCCGAGGAGTATCTGGCCGCACCCCATCGGCTGTGATCCACACCCCATAGAAAAGGCCCGCCTTCACCGAGTGAAGAGCGGGCCTTTCTTTTGGTACCTTTGGCCGGGGCGGGAGCCTCAGCCCCCGCCACCTGGCCGCCGTCTTTAGAGCATCTCAATGGCAACTGCAGTTGCTTCGCCGCCGCCGATACACAGGGAGGCGATGCCGCGCTTTTTGCCATACTGCTTCAGGGCATACATCAGGCTGATGATAATGCGCGAGCCGGTAGAGCCCACCGGATGGCCCTGGGCACAGGCGCCGCCGTGTACGTTCACCTTGGCCGGATCCAGATCCAGCTCCTGCATGGCCAGCATGGTCACCATGGCAAAGGCTTCGTTGATTTCGAACAGGTCCACGTCTTCTTTTTTCCAGCCGGTCTTCTCCAGCAGCTTCTGGATCGAGCCAATGGGCGCCAGGGTAAACTCGCTGGGATCTTGGGACTGGGTGGCATGGCCCACAATCCGCGCCATCGGCTTGATGCCGCGTTTTTCAGCCTCACGGGCACTCATCAGCACCAGGGCAGAGGCGCCGTCGGAAATGGAACTGGAGTTGGCGGCGGTAATGGTGCCGTCTTTCTTAAAGGCCGGACGCAAGGTCGGGATTTTTTCGATATTGGCATTGCCCGGTTGCTCGTCATCTTTGACAACCACTTCGCCTTTGCGGGTCTGAATGGTGACCGGTACGGTTTCCGCCGCCAGGCTGCCGTTGGCAATCGCCTGCTGAGCGCGGGTCAGGGACATAATGGCGTATTCGTCCATCTGCTCCCGGGTCAGGTTGAAGCGGTCAGCGACTTCCTGGGCGAAGGAGCCCATCAGACGGCCGGTTTTGGCGTCTTCCAGGCCATCCAGGAACATGTGGTCCTTGATTTCCCCGTGGCCCATGCGCAGTCCGCTACGGGCTTTTTCCAGCACATAGGGGGCATTGGACATGCTTTCCATACCGCCGGCGATCATGATGTCGTTGGTGCCGGCCTTGATCAGGTCATGGGCCAGCATGGTGGCCTTCATGCCGGAGCCGCACAGTTTGTTGATGGTGGTTGCGCCAGTGGAGGAAGGCAGGCCGGCGTTGAGCATGGCCTGGCGGGCCGGGCCTTGTTTCAGGCCGGCGGGCAATACGCAGCCCATGATGACTTCTTGAATATCTTCCGGCTGCAAGTTGGCCCGCTTAACGGCTTCTGCAATGGCAATAGTTCCCAGGTCGACAGCGCTAACGCTGCTGAGGCTGCCCTGGAACCCGCCCATGGGTGTACGGGCACCATCCACAATGACGACATAATCCGAGCTCATGAACTCTTTCCCCTATGTAAGTAAGAACAGTGAGTGACACAAAAAGGTGGCCTATTTTAGCTTGTCCCGTCACCGAGGCATACCATGGCTTTGGCAAGAGTCGGCATGAATACGGATTGACTGGCGGAAGAAAATCGTGACGAAGTGGTGCAACTCAAAATTAGCGTCTATAGTGAGTTAGAACTAGGTTTAGTTGTACTGGTACTGAACGAGGAAGTTTGTGACCCCCTACCAACAGAAGAATAAAATCCAAGACCCAGAATAAGAATGACCAGGCAGGGATGCTGTCTGGTATTTGTGCACGTCTAAATAATGGTCTCGTCGTGAGTGCGACCTATCAGTAATAAGTAACGGAGTGGCGTTCGATGACAAAAAAAACACAACGATGGCACAAACTGGCTAAATTGCCGCTAGTTGCAGCGATTGCAGCCTCTGTGTCTGCCCCTGCTCATGCCTTCCAATTCTATCTTGGTGAAATTGAAGGTTCCCTGGATACGACACTAAGTGCAGGCGCAAGCTGGCGGGTTGCCAAACGGGATACGAACCAGCTGGCGCAGGGGAACATCGGACCCGGTCTGAAAGGCTCCACTATAGGAAGCTCCACCAACAACACCGATGACGGTAACTGGAACTTCAAGCGGGGTGAAACCTTCTCCAAGATCGTCAAGGGTACAACGGAATTGGCGCTCTCCTACCAGGACTATGGTGCCTTCGTTCGCGGTCGTTACTTCTATGACTTTGAGTTGATGGATGAAGGA
>JAJUGC010000294.1 GCA_029268325.1 Gammaproteobacteria bacterium
GTCGGTAGAGCAACGGACTGTTAATCCGTGGGTCGCTGGTTCGAGCCCAGCTCGAGGAGCCAAATTTAAAAGGGTTGCCAAATGGCAACCCTTTTTTATTTCCGTTCCAGACTGCGAACTGATCCCAACAACGATTTCAGACGCCCTCCATACCCCAACACCCTCGCCAGACTGCGCCACCTAACCAAAGCACCGTGTAACCCCAAATAGGGTTAAACAAAAACAGTGTCGGCCTGGCTCGGGCATTAGGTCTAAGCTGGATCAGGCTCCGGCAATTTCCTGTTCAATGCGCACCAGCGCCTCCAAGGGATCTGCCGCCTGGGTAATCGGGCGCCCGATCACCAAATAGTCGCTTCCCGCCGCAATGGCCTCGGCTGGCGTCAGAATCCGGCGCTGGTCTCCCGCTTCAGTCGAGGCAGGCCGAATTCCTGGCGTTACCAACTTAAAGTCCACCCCCAGCTCCTGCTTCAGCATCTTTGCCTCCTGGGCTGAACAGACCACACCGTCCAGACCACTCGCCTGGGTCAACCGGGCCAGACGCATGACCTGCTCTTGGGGGCTAACCTCAAGACCAATCTCCCGCAAGTCATCCGCTTCCATACTGGTTAACACCGTCACCGCAATCAGCAACGGACGCCTGTCAGCAGGATAACGCTCCAACTCCGTACGGGCCTGCTCCATCATGCGCCGCCCGCCACTGGCGTGCACGTTCACCATCCAGACTCCCAACTCAGCCGCCGCCGCCACCGCCTTGGCGGTTGTATTAGGAATGTCGTGGAACTTGAGGTCTAAAAAGACCTGAAACCCGCGCTGATGCAATTGCTCCACCAAGGCAGGCCCACCCCGCGTAAAAAGCTCCTTGCCGACCTTGAGGCGACAACGGTTGGGATCCAACTGACTCGCCATCCGAACGGCGTCGGCAGGCTCGGCATAGTCCAGCGCGATGACAATTTTGGGGTCGGGCGTTGGTGTCACTTTGTTCTCCACTTTTGAACAGTTAACTTTGCAAAGGCGCTTGATTTCATGATGGCCGGCAGGGATTGAGTGCTCAGTGCCCCTCTATTCCCTGCACCGGCTTTATGGTTTCCCAGCTCTTGCAGCTGGGACACAGCCACAGCAGCAGACTACCGGAGTAACCACAGTTTTCACACAGATAGGGATGCCTGGTTTCCAGCAACTTCTGGGTCAGTCGGCGAATGGCCTCCAACCTGATCCGCTCTTCAGGCGGGGAGCTAAGAATTTGTAGTTGCAGGAAATAGTCCAGCCCGCGAACACTAATATGGCGTCCGAGCTGATCTGCCATAAAAGATAACGCCACCCGATCTCCCTGGGTCAGCCGGAGACTGTCGGCATAGGCAATCAGTAAGCGTGAATAGTGGGCGCGTTCCAGCAAGCCGCCCAAGTATTGCTGCAGCTTTTCTTCCTGGCCGAGTTTGCGGTAGCACTCCACCACCGGCCCGATCACTTCCGGAAGAAAACGGACATCCTGATCCTCGACGCGATGCAGCACTCCCAGGGCACTGGCATAGTCACCGTTATTCATGTGGATTTGCGCCACTGTGAAGGTGACTCGCACACAGGAGCGGTCATACCCCAAGGCTTCTCGCAGAATACGGCGGGCATCCACAATATTGCCTTGCTGCAGCAGCAGGTCTGCCTGCTCGCAGCAGTAATGGGCCAGCCTTTTCTGAGTGATGGGATCCCGGCGGTAATCCAGCTTCAGGGCTGCCTGCTTTGCCTCGCCCCACTCCTTTTCATCCTGGTAGATTTCCAGCAATAACTGAAGGCTCTCCTTGCCCCAGTCGGGTGATTTCTCCAGCTGTTTCAGCAAGGCCTCGGCCCGGTCAAACAGTCCGGCAGACATATAGTCCCGCGCCAGCTCAAAAGTAGCCCGCTCTCGACTGGCGGTATCCAGTCGCGGACTCGCCAGCAAGTGCTGATGGATAAGAATGGCCCGATTGACCTCTCCCTTGCTTCGAAAGTGGCTGGCAATTGAAAGATGCATGGGCAGGGTGGCGCGTTCGACCTCAAGCGCCTCCACATACTTGTCGATTGCTTCGTCGCTGTAGTTTTCAAAGGTGAACTGGATACCTACAGGCACCTGCATCCGGGAGCTGGCGCCACGCTTTTCAACGCTGCCCTGGCCCCAACGCCCTAAAGCCCAGCCAATACCGACTGCTGCTCCCACAAGAAGCCACTGCGCGAGCATATCCATGGGGGGCTACTGCTTTTCCCGCATAAAGGTTTCTAATTCTTGCGTCTGTCGTTTCTTTTCCTTGGCCAGACGCTGATTCCGTAATCGCAGGCGAAACAGGGAAAAACTAGAAGCCAACACCCCCAGGGCAGCACCCAGAAATACGGAAAGTAAGAGCCAAAGCCCTAGGCTCCAGGCTGGAGTTTGCAGAAGAAGAAAATCGACGGTGACAGGCTGGTCATTACGCAGGGTAAAAACCACACCAATAACCAACAGCAGGATCAGGCAGAGAGCAAAAGTTATTTTCTTTATCAAGGCCATCGCATCACCAGCATTCGAGTCCAGGGTGAAGCCATGTTAACACAGACTGTAGACCTAATCTGTATGGCCCAGAGACAGCTCAGGAGGAAAAATAATATACGAAAGAGACAGCGACCGAACGACCTTTGCTCTGCCAGGCAAGCACAAAAATCCCCCGGTGATGGGCAAAACCAGTCCATTGCAACAGGCCCTTCTAGCCGTAACGGCGACTGTGCATGCCTTAAAACTATATCGCCTTAAACCAGGTCAGTACCCGGCCTTCATACTGGCGTTGACCAGATCCCGCAGTTCTTTGCCTGGCTTGAAGTGGGGAACATACTTTTCACCCAACTCCACCGCTTCTCCGGTTTTCGGGTTACGGCCTATACGAGGTGCCCGATAGTGAAGGGCGAAACTGCCAAAGCCCCGGATCTCAATTCGCCTTCCTTGCGCCAATGTCTGGGACATATGCTCAATGATCGTCTTAACCGCTAACTCGACATCCTTTACCGATAACTGCGGCTGTTTTGCTGCAATGATCTCAACTAACTCCGACTTCGTCATGAAGCAATCCTTTTTTATTCTTTCCGGAAAAGTTTAGTCAATCCTAACAAAATATACAAAAAAACGGGCACATAGCCCGTTTTTTTGTTTTGCAATCAAGCCTCAAGGATTAGTTTTGAGACTGCTGCATTTGCTACTTGATCAGGTCACCGATGGTGGTCGGACCTTGCACTTCAGCGTGCTTGTCTTTCACATCACGGATCGCCTGTTTCTCTTCATCAATATCCTTGGACTTGATGGAGAGGTTGATGACGCGGTTCTTGCGGTCGATCGCGATGATCTTGGCTTCGACTTCGTCACCTTCGTTCAGCACGTTACGGGCATCTTCCACTTTATCGCGGCTGATTTCAGAAGCTTTCAGGACAGCTTCTACATCTTCAGTCAGCGCGATGGTGGCAGCCTTGGCGTCAACCGCCTTGACTGTACCTTTCACGATAGCGCCCTTCTCGTTCAGTTGGACAAACTCCGCGAACGGATCGCTGTCCAGCTGCTTGATGCCCAGGGAGATACGACGACGCTCTTCGTCGATGTCCAGAACCATGACTTCCACTTCGTCGCCAACCTGAACGACCTTGGA
>JAJUGC010000295.1 GCA_029268325.1 Gammaproteobacteria bacterium
CAAAGCAATCAGGTCAAGTGCTGGTTTATTGTGCCGCTATGCTGGTTGTTATGGCTGTAACAACGGGTTATGTATAACCATCCTGGATAGACTCTAACGAGAACACCCGATTTGAAAACTCGGTAGGTGTCCTGGTTTGATACGGGAAACGATTATGGAAAGTGCTGTCCGCATAATAAGTGTCATGCTGTTGTTTTTGGTGTTCAGTGGCTTAAAGGCGGACCCCTATGCTGAATGGGCTGGCTGGGGTGATGCCTGGATGAAGGAAGAGGGTAAAAAGGGAATTAAGCTGGCTCCGCCCAATATGCCACAGCTGGAACTGCGTCATGTGGGAATACCTCCCTACCCAGGTTCAAAGCTGACAATTTTAGGGCCAAATGGTGGGCACAAGGATACAGACTGCTCGCTTAGTCTTGGTACCAATGATGATATTTCTAAAATAATAACATTTTATAAAGCAACACTTGGGTCTGATTCATTTGAGCTGTTCAGGATTACTGACAGTTTTATGGTCTTTGTAAATAAAAAAGACCCGGACATAAGGGTAGTGATTGTAGATCGGGATGATGACGAAGATCAGTTTGGATTTACTGCATCGATTGTTATTCAGTTTACCGCTTTGCAAGGATATAAATGCATTAACTGGGATAAGTAATAACTGGTTGGCTGGCATTGACTATTGTATTGAGACGCAGGCAGCGTATTCGGGAAAGGATAGGGAAATGAGTCAAGTTTCTGGGTTTAGGGCAAAGCAATCAGGTCAAGTGCTGGTTTATTGTGCCGCTATGCTGGTTGTTATGGCTTTGACAACGGGCTATGTCTTCAACTCGAGTATGTATTAGGGGGCGCCATTTTGGGGTGGTTCCTGCCATCGATTTCGCTAAATGACTTTAGGAAAAAGCGGGAAATGGCGATCGTTAAGGCACTTCCCACATTCCTGGACTTTTTGACCATGGGCGTCCAAGCGGGCATGAACGTGTCGGGGGCTATTGGTCAAGCTGTCGAGAAAGGACCTGAGGGCCCGCTGCGGCAGGAGTTTGAAAAGGTCATTCGGGATGTAAGAGCCGGCATGTCCAGGGTAGATGCGCTAAAAGCAATGGCGGAACGGCTCGAGATTCGGGAGATTACAACCTTTGTCACGGCGATTGCTCAGGCCGAGAAAACAGGGGCAAGTTTGACCGAGGCCTTACGAATTCAGGCTGATCAACGGCGGGTCGAACGCTTTCAGCGGGCAGAGAAGCTAGCAATGGAAGCCCCAGTGAAGCTGATTTTCCCATTGGTGGTTTTTATCTTTCCGATGACTTTCATCATCCTGGGTTTCCCGATTGCAATGAAATTTATGTACGAGCTATAAGTTGCCGTGGGGACCGAACAATTGTTGATGGATGCGGAAAGCCAGCGGATCTTGATTCGGAATCTCAGGGTTGCAGATAACTGGCAGAGTAGAACCCGCGGCTTGCTTGATACGGCTGAACTCAACCGGGGAGAGGGTTGCTCGAGATATGATCATTTCTGGTGTATGAGCTGAGAGGAGAGCGATGTATCTTGTTGGAAGATCTTGCCGGATCACAACCAACAGAGGAGTACACCGCTTGAGTGATAGTAATATCGTTGCACTCGATACACCAGACCGGAATGACCCCTTGCAGGAGGTTCTGCGCGAGGGTGCCCGGCGACTGCTGAAGCAAGCGGTCGAGGCCGAGCTTGCCGAACTTCTGCAAGCTCACCGTTCTTTAACAACAGACGATGGCAAGCCCGCAGTGGTTCGCAACGGCTACTTGCCCGCTCGCACCATCCAAACCGGGTTGGGCGATGTGGATGTGCAAATTCCGAAGGTGCGGGATCGCTCGGGCTCGAAGATCAAATTCAACAGCAAGCTGGTACCGCCCTACCTGAAGCGGACCAAGAGCCTGGAGGAGTTTTTACCCTGGCTCTATTTGCGCGGGATCTCCAGTGAAGACTTTTCCGAGGCACTCCAACACTTGTTGGGTCCGCAGGCGCCCGGACTGTCGGCGGGCACAATCAGCCGCCTGAAGCAAGGTTGGGAGGCCGATTATAAAGATTGGCAACAACGAGATCTAAGCAAGAAGCGCTTTGTCTACATCTGGGCAGACGGTGTTTATAGCCAGGTGAGGATGGATGACCGGCTGTGCCTGCTGGTGATCATCGGCTCGGATGAGTGCGGTCGGAAAGAACTTCTGCCGCTGTCCGACGGCTACCGGGAGTCGGCGGCCAGTTGGGAGGATGTGTTGCGCGACCTCGAGCGGCGCGGCTTGAAAACAGCGCCCAAACTGGCTGTTGGAGACGGTGCTTTAGGGTTCTGGAAAGCACTCGCTAAAGTCTGGCCGGAGACGAATCAGCAACGGTGCTGGGTTCATAAAACAGCAAACGTGCTGGAGAAGTTGCCCAAGGCCATGCAGCCGAAGGTCAAACAGGCGTTACACGAGGTCTGGCAGGCGGAGACGCGAGAGGCGGCCTACAAAGCCTTCGACACCTGCATTGAGCGGTTCGAGGCGAAGTACCCCAAGGCCATGACTTGCCTGGCCAAAGACAAGAGCGAGATGCTGGCGTTCTACGACTATCCGGCAGAGCACTGGCAGCACATTCGCACGACGAATCCAATCGAGTCGGTGTTTGCCACCGTGCGATTACGGACCACCAAAACCAAGAATTGTGGCAGTCGAGACACGACGCTCGCCATGGCCTTCAAGCTGATGCAAACGGCACAGAGGCGATGGCGTCGATTGAGGGGCTACAAGTTATTGGCCGACGTCATTACCGGCGTGAAGTTCGTGAATGGCGTTAAGCAAAGCGGAGATCGGCAACGGGATGCGGCTTGAATCTCCATGCACCAGATTTGACTAGAGCTCCGGCGGAGCCTTTGAGAAGGGGAGAGTCATCGGCTCCTATGTTAGCCCGGCCATGCTTGCCAAGGTTGCCAGTAAGGTCACGCATATTGCCAAGGCTCTACCAAAAGACAGCAAGCCGATCAAAAACGGCTGTAGCAGCTTCGCGGCAGGCACATCTGTCTGGACTCCTGATGGTTTGCGAGCGATCGAGACGCTAAAAGTTGGCGATCTTGTTCTGGCACGTAACGACGAGAGCTTCTTCGACGCCCCCCGGCCAATCACTCAGCTCATGAACCGGGAGGTGGCCTACCACTACAGACTTACAACGTACGACGACGAAATCCTGACCACGGAAGAACACCCCTTCTGGCGCCAGGGTGAAGGCTGGGTTGAAGCGCAGTATCTGAAGGTCGGCAACGCCATCGCAGTGGCCGAAGGTGATCTTCTCGTGCGCAAGATTGAGCGGGTTGATCACCCGCTGAAGGTCTATAACTTCACGGTTGAGGGGGATCACACCTATTTCGTTGGGCCCTATGGACTGTGGGTGCATAATGCGAATGATGTTTGTGATTTGGGGAATAGGAATGCCGATAGTAATAATAGTGTAGACGGTGTCCCTGGTCGCGTTCAGTCAAGGATTAATCCCGGCTTATTCATGAGGCAGGCCTGAAAACGAAGATAGCGGATGGTATTCTCTTGAAAATTCAGTGTGTTCCGCCAAGAACCTGAACCAAGGGAGCCATCCGCCATGGGTGAAAGCCTATCCACCTGGACGCCCTCATGC
>JAJUGC010000296.1 GCA_029268325.1 Gammaproteobacteria bacterium
ACAATCCCCCCATGCCCAATCAAATCCCGCTCCAAAATATCCAGGACGACACCCCCCTCTCCTGCTCCACCTGTGCAGCCTGCTGTTGCCGGCTGGAAGTGCTACTCACCGACGAACCAAACATCCCTTTTTATCTGACGGAACAGGACCGCTGGGGTGGCTGGGTGATGCGACGTTTAGATGATGGCTGGTGTGCGGCGCTGGATCGTAACAGTATGCGCTGCACCATATATCGGGATCGGCCAAGGCCTTGCCGGGAATTTGAGCTGGGCGGAGAAGACTGTTTGGATGAGCGCGCCCAGATGGACCAAGTGTACTTGTGAACTGTCCGCTGAGGGCAGACACACAGGCCTGCCCCTACAGGACGCCTTTGCAGCTGAAGTGCTCTGTCTAGCCCACAGGACTGATTAGGTCCCAGGTAGGCTAAAGAGCTTGCACAGGCTTTCAGTCATTTGTTGCACTTGGCTCCGCAGCGGCTTCTTGTCGATTGGAAAGCGCCTTCTGGCTACGGCGAGCCAACACAATACTGATGATTGAAAGCACCAAAAGGGCGATCAGCCCCCAGGCAATGGAAGAGCCTGCTTGAACGGCGAACAGGGCGCAAATACCAGTAGCCACACTGGCCGCCACAAGCGCAAGCTGATATTGCTGAACCCACGACAAGGCGGCATACGCACATGAGGCCAGCAAAAGAAGGTAGGCAATTCCTCCAATGTGCTGACCTGATTGGGTCACTGTCAGCCCCATGAACTGAAACGAAGTAAACGGGCTGAACCAAAGCACAATGCCTCCAACCCCGAGCAGCACTCCTTTCATTTTGCTGTCCATCTTTCCCCCTTAAAACAATGGCTCATGCCTATCATCCATTGCATAGGCCTCAATAAACGTTAAACCGCACCTTGCGATCAGACTGAAAGTGAGCACAAACAGCCCTGAGCGGCCGCCCATACCAAGCTGTCTGAAGTCTCAACGAATACAGTAGTTTAGCCGCTGCTTCAGGGCCTGCCCCATATAAGCCCATGTTTTACAAAGTTTTGCACTTGGGGCGCTTAGTTCCGGCAGATCGGAACCTTTAGCAGGTGAATTACGTGAGGAAGGAGTTATTAGCTGCCCCTGTGAGAAGCCGGGGCGAATAACCGGCTCGGCAAGTCCCTCGCCAAGCCAGGGTGTTCAATGGTGGAATGAATCTGGTTGAAGCCTTACCGCACTTTCAAACTATTCAGGCCACCCGAACTCCAGCCGAGAATTGCGTACTCCTGGTTTCCGGTCGCAACTCGCCGTTTGCATATTTACAAACAAACTCCTGCAGCGGGCCTGCGTCATCCCCTTGAATCGCCAGTTGCAGGCGGGTCCCGCGCAGTTGTGCGGAGTGCAATTGTGCTGGTTGATCGTTAACCCATGCTTTGCCCGTCACCTTCTGGAACTCCTGCTCCAATGCCACCCGGTAACGTTGGCCGTCTTTTGCCTGCCATTCCCAGGTGCCGGCCACCTTGGCGGGAACAATCCACAGCAGCAGGGTGCCCGCATCGTGAACCACACGCTCGTCGGCCTGCCAGTCGGCCATGTCGAAATCGTGGGAGACAATGCGCGTACCGGGCTGAAGCTCGTTGAGCAGCCGTGGGCGAAGCTCAAGATTCAGCGCCGGTAGCAGATACAGCATCACGACAGTGGCCTTGCTGATATCCACTGTGAGCAGGTCATCCTCGATCAAGGCCAACATATGCCGAACACCGTTCCACTTGGCCAGTTCGCGGGCCTCCTCCAGGCGCTGCGGATCTTTGTCGATGCCGACGCCGCGGGCGCCGTAATCCCTCGCGGCGGTCATGACGATACGCCCATCGCCGCAGCCCAGGTCGTACACTAGATCCTTTTCGTTGACGCCGCCCAATTCCAGCATGTGCCGGACCAGTCGGTCATCCGTGGGAACAAAGGGCACATCCAGGATGGAATCCAAATGACTGTTCTCAGCCTGGTAGATTTTTTCGTACAAATCGTCAAACAACGGGGCCTCCTAAGCACTGGTGGGAAGAGTTTGGCAAGGCCGCCCTATAGCCTGCATGGTGCCGGTGCGTTTGAAGCGCAGCAATCGACCGCGAAATGGCGGCGTTTCGCCCTCTTCAAAGGGGCGCGGCTTTTCCGTAAGTCGGAAGCCTTGAGCCTGGAGTGCGCGGCTGAGGCGGCCCCGATAGCCCCGTCCCGGGCAGGTAATCATCACCTCGGCGCGCGGGTGGGCATGGCGCTTGATCAATTGCGCCACCAACTCTGCGTGGTTGCGCTCGTAAAGCACATCGCTGCCGATGATCAAGTCAAAGTGGCCCAACTCCGGCGCGGGCTCTTCCCAAGACAAATCGAAGTAGTTGAGCGGTTCCAGTTTGTTAAGGGCCGCGTTGTAATCGAGAAAATGCTCGACCATGGGGTGATGATCGCTGGCGGTAATATCAGCGCCGCGCTGTTGCAGCACCAGGCTGGGCAACCCGAGGCCACAGCCGATTTCCAGAATCCGCCGGCCCTCGATTTCGACGACTTGAACGGCTTCGGCCAGTGCGCGACTAGCCGGCCAGAGCTGGCCGAATAGAGGCCATGTGGCGGAAGAGATCCCGGCCCGTTCGGCGCGGCCGTCCGGGTCAGAGTATTGCTGATGGTCCAGCAAGGCTTTAAGGCGGAACTTATGGTCGCCGACGCGCACTTCGACCTTACGAGTCTCGTAACTTGGCATGAACCCCTCCTTCATCAAAACACCCCTTCCCAGGGTGCAACAGTGGGAATCGCTACCAAAATTGCTACGGCAACTAAGATTTTAGCGATATAAGCCAACCATCATATAACTTTTTGCTATAAAAAGGGAAAATAATACAAAAAATGATCATTTCCCTGCGGGAGACGAGCAACCTAGAGGGACTATCGGCATTCAGTTTGTGTCAGGAACAGCAGCGACTGTGGGAGGAAATAGATACGTAGCAGGGCCGGGAAGACATCTGGGTACAGAACCTTAATGAGTGAGAAAGGCTGACTCAATTGGCTGCAGCCAAGCCAGCTGTAGTGGCGCATATTGGCCCGACTTTAAAGAGAAGCCGGCTTTTTACTCCGAGCTTGCATGGCACATGCCCTGGCTAAGCCAGGGCATGTTTCTCATTCAGGCGCTGGCACCACTAGCATGTCGCACTCCATTTCCCGCAACAGGCCGCCAGCCACACTGCCGATAAACATGCGCCGCACGCCGCCCATGCCAGAGGTTCCCATGATCAAGACATCGGTTTCAATACGGCGGGCCCAATCCCGAATCACCGGGCAAGCCTTGCCCTCTTCCGCAATCAGGTTAGTGGGCTTCACCGCAATCCCTTCGCTACGGAGCAGGTTGTCCAGTTGGTTCAGGGCCTGTTGGCGACGGGCATCCTTCTCACTTTCTGTAGCCCGATCCTCCGGCAAAACTGCATACACTGCGCTAAGTTCTTCGGAACCCGTCAGGCCAAAGCGCTTGGCGGTCTGCAACACCAAGGGGGAAATGGACGAGAAATCCACCGCCAGCATGGGCTTTTGATAAGGGGCAGTGGGAGCCTGGTTTACCAACAGCACCGGTCGCCGGCTAGTGCGCATCACCC
>JAJUGC010000297.1 GCA_029268325.1 Gammaproteobacteria bacterium
CAACCCGGAAACAGACAAGGCGGCAATGACGGCGCTTGCACCCGGCACTGGCACCACATCAAAGCCCTGGGCACGCACCTCCCGCACCAAAATGAAACCGGGATCGGAGATCAGAGGCGTGCCTGCATCTGAGATCAAAGCAATCTTCTGTCCCTGCTCCAATCGGCGGACCAAGGATTCCGTACGCTCCCGCTCATTGAAGTCGTGCAGCGCCACCATCGGGGTTCCCACTCCCAGATGCTGCATCAGGCGACTGCTGTGACGGGTATCTTCCGCCGCAATCAGGTCCACCGCCCGCAACGTCTCAATGGCCCGCTGGCTGATATCGCCCAGGTTGCCTAATGGGGTTGCAACTACATAAAGGGTTCCCTTTCTCGTCACGAGACGGCATCCTCTCTTTATTTATCTGTTAAACTAAACGCCCGAGCCAGCATCCCCGGCTTGGTCACTTTTCCGCAGGCGTACCGGGCCTCCCGGACTGGTAGCGACGAGCTTCCGGCAAGGCAGGCCAAGCACCGGGCCTGTATGGCGGGGATGCATGAACACCGGACTCAGGCCCAACGCAGCCGGGAAGTCGCGCAGCAGGCTACGGGATAATGACTTATTCTTGCCACTGCCCACTCAAGGCACAACTAGAAAGACGATTATGTTACGGTCCAGTTTATCCGCCTCACTCATTTGCCTGGCACTCCTCAGCGGCTGTAGCACCCTGACGGCTCCGGATGCACAGGACACTCCCCTAGCAACCGCCCAACAACAAGCAGAGCGACTGCTACAACAGGCCGAACAAAACCAGGAGCCTGTCCGCTCCCAGCTACTGCTTCAAGCAGCGGACCAGTTCCTGATGGAAGGGCGCCCAGACCAAACCTTGCTGGCGCTCCACAAAATCCAGCCCAATCAGCTCACAATCCCAGAGCGGGAACGATACCTGCTGCTTGGCGCCCAGGCAAACTTGCAGCAAGGCCAGGGTGAACAGGCACTCCAGCTTTTAGGGCAAGCCGTCCCCCCGCTGTTTTCCAATGCTTCCCTGGAAACCCAGCAGCAGTTGAGCGAGCTGCGGGCCACGGCCTATCTGGTCAGCAATGATCCACTCTTAAGCGCGCTTGAACGAGTATTCGCGGCCGGCTTGCTCAGTGGCGACGCCTACGACCGCAACCATGAACTGATCTGGTCCGCCCTGGCCCGGGTACCCACCAACGAGCTCCAACATGCCTTGGAAGAGGCTGTTGAAGGCGATCTCAAAGGCTGGCTCGACTTGGCCTTGCGGCTCAGGCAGGATACCGGCTTGGAATACCAGATCCAGGCTGTTCAAACCTGGCGAAACCAATACCCCTTGCATCCGGCCGCCCGTCAACTTCCGGGTGAGCTGCAAATGCTGGCCAGCCTTGGCCAACAACGGCCCCAGCGGATTGCCCTGACCCTTCCCTTGTCCGGCCCTCTGGGCTCCGCCGGAACGGCCATCCGCGACGGGTTTCTTGCAGCTTATTACGCCGATTCCCAGCGACTGGAGAGCGGTATCCAGATTGAAATTTTTGACACCTCAACGAGCACCAGCTATCTCAACCTGTATGACAACCTGACCCAAACCAGTCACTATGACATGGTGGTCGGCCCTCTCGACAAGCGCGCCGTGGCCGAACTGGAAAGCGCCTATCAGCTCCGGGTGCCGGTCCTGGCCCTGAACTACACGGACAATGCCCTAAGTCGCCTGGCGGTTCCGGGCGCTGAGTCCTCCTCTGCGGATCAACAGCCCCTGGTGCAGTTCGGCCTGGCCATAGAAGATGAAATCGCTCAGGTCACCCAACGGGCCTGGCAAGACGGACACCGCCGCGCCCTGGTGATTGTACCGGCCTCCTCCTGGGGACAACGGGCCCTGCAAAGCTTCCAGGCCCAGTGGCAGGCACGGGGCGGCGTGATCCTCGACAGTGCCGAACTGGGCGCCAACCAAAACTACTCCGCCATCATCAGAGATCTTCTTGCTGTGCAGGAAAGCCAGCGTCGCGCCAACGAAGTCTCCCGCATTATCGGCCAGAATGTGAAATCCCAACCCACCCGTCGGCAGGATGTGGACACCATCTTCCTGGCCGCGCCGTCCATTCTGGCCCGCCAGGTCAAACCCTTGCTGGAGTTCCATTACGGGGGTGACATTCCGGTCTACGCCACCTCCCAGATCTATGGTGGGCGGGTGAAACCCGAGCGGGACCAGGACCTGAACGGCATTCGCTTTGTCGACATCCCCTGGACCTTGCGCCAGGATATCGAGATTAAGTCCCAGATGCTGGACGTCTGGTCAGATCAGGCTTACGATCGGCTTTACGCTTTAGGAGTGGATGCCTATCGACTGCTGCCGCGCCTGGCACTGATGGCCCAGTTCCCGGACAGCAGCCTGCAAGGTTTGACTGGCAGGCTTCAGCTCTCCGACGGTCGTCAGATTCGTCGCCAGCTGGACTGGGCCCACTTCAGGAGTGGACGCCCCCGACTGGAAGCGCCTAAGGAGATCACAGCACCTTGATTCTGGGATCCCGCCCCGCCTCCCGGGACATTGGCCAGCTTGTCGAGCAGCAAGCGGAGCAGTTTCTAAGGAAGCGGGGCCTAAAAACGCTGGAGCGAAACTTCCGCACCAAAGCCGGCGAAATCGATCTCATCATGCAAGATGGTCCCAGCTTGGTCTTTGTGGAAGTTCGTTATCGTCGTCAACAGGGATTTGGCGGCGGTGCCGACACCGTAACCTGGCAGAAGCAGCAGCGCCTGATCCGCTCTGCCCAGGTTTACTTACAGGCTCGCGGGCAGCATGACCGCCCTTGCCGCTTCGATGTGGTGGCAGCCCATGGCGAGCGAGAGAACATCCAACTGCATTGGATCAAAAGCGCGTTTGACGCATTTTAACCTACGGTAACTTTATGGATTCTATCGAGCGTATTGAGCAATTATTCCACGACAGCATTGACACCAAGGTCAAAGCCAGTGAGGTTCTGCCCCGCGTGATCGCTTCTGCCGGCCAGTTGATGGTTAACGCGCTGCTGAACGATGGCAAGATTCTAAGTTGCGGCAATGGCGGCTCGGCAGGAGATGCCCAGCACTTCTCTTCCGAGCTCCTGAACCGGTTTGAGCGGGAGCGCCCCAGCCTACCGGCCATTGCCCTGACCACAGACAGCTCCACCGTAACTTCCATCGCCAACGACTACAGCTATAACGAAATCTTCTCCAAGCAAATCCGGGCACTAGGCACAGAGCGGGACATACTGCTGGCCATCTCCACCAGCGGAAATTCGGCCAACGTCATTCAGGCCATCCAGGCCGCCCATGACCGCGACATGAAAGTGGTAGCCCTCACCGGCCGCGACGGTGGCAACATGAGCTCCCTTCTACATCCGGAAGATGTGGAAATCCGGGTACCTGCCCAGTCCACGGCGCGCATCCAGGAAGTCCACTTACTGGTCATCCACTGCCTGTGTGACTATATCGACCGCCAACTCTTTGGTGCCGATAGCTAAACCCTTCAGCCATAGCGAGTAGGGTGAGGCG
>JAJUGC010000298.1 GCA_029268325.1 Gammaproteobacteria bacterium
AGCGCGGGCCCTGGCCCCATGGAAATAGCGGCGAATCCAGGGGTGAGGGTGTTTCAGCAGCTCCCCAAGGGTGCCTACCACCAGCTTTCTGTCGACTAGCACCGCCACCCGGTTGCAGATCCGGAACAGGCTATCCAGGTCATGGGTGATCATAACGACGGTCAGCCCCAGATGCTTTTGCAGATACAGGATCAGGTCGTCGAACTCGGCGGCGGCAATCGGATCCAGCCCGGCGGTGGGCTCATCCAGAAACAACAGGGCCGGATCCAGGATGATGGCTCGGGCCAGGGCCGCACGTTTTTTCATCCCGCCGGAAAGCTCCGAGGGAAACTTGTTGGCTGCCTCGGTGGACAGCCCCACCAGTTTCATTTTAAGGAGAGCCAGCTCTCTGCACAGTTGGGGCGAGAGGGACGTATAGGCGCGGATCGGCACCTGGATGTTGTCGGCTACGCTTAAGGAGGAAAACAAGGCGCCGCTTTGGAACAGAACACCGGAACGGTAGCGGATTCGGCGAACTTCTTGGGCTGGCGCGGTGGTGATCTCCAGTCCTTCCACCTCGATGTGTCCACCATCGGGTTGGTGAAGCCCCAGCAGGGAGCGCATGAGCACCGATTTGCCGCTGCCGGAGCCGCCGACAATGCCCAAGACTTCGCCTTGATGAATGGTCAGGTCGATATGGTCGTGCACGAGCTGGTTGCCGAAACGGTTGACGAGCTGGCGTACCCGGATAATGGCGCCTTCGCTGCGGGGCTCTTGCGGTGGACGAGGTTCTCTCGCTGCTTTCATGCCCTAGATCCCCAGCTCGGAGAAGATGATGGAGAAAATGGCATCGGCCATGATTACCAGAAAAATCGACTGCACCACGGACACCGTGGTCTGATGGCCCAAGTGCTCGGCAGAGCCGGACACCTGCATTCCCCGCAAGGTGCCGACGAACGCAATGATAAAGGCGAAGACCGGCGCCTTGACCAGGCCCACCCACCAAGTGGAGAGGACAACGGCTTCTTCCAGGCGCACCAGAAATTGTTCGAAGGGAATATCCAGCAGCCGGTTGGACAGCAAGGCGCCACCGGCCAGCCCCATCAAGTTAGCCAGTACCGTCAACAAGGGCAGGGCAATGATGAGCCCGAGAATGCGGGGCACAACCAGCACCCGGAACGGATCCAGGCCGATGGTGCGCATGGCGTCCATTTCTTCGTTGATTTTCATCACCCCCAACTGGGCGGCAAAGGCACTGCCGGAACGGCCGGCTACCATGATTGCCGTGAGCAGCACGCCCATTTCCCGCAATACGGAAACCGCCACCAGATCAATGGTGAAAATGTCCGCCCCGAATTGCCGTAGCTGGTGGGCCCCCTGATAGGCTAGGACGATGCTGATCAGAAAGGCGATCAGGCAAACAATGGGAACCGCCAGGATGCCTGTCTGGTAAATTTGCTGGGAGATAGCGCCGAAATGCAGCTTATGGGGTTGTAGCAGGCTGCCTAGCAAGGTGGTGAGGGCGCGCCCGAGGAACACCAGCATATAGGCCACATCATTTTGTTTGCTGATGCTCCACTGTCCCACCGCGATAACCGGCTTGCTCCACCAGGCTGGGCGCGGAACCGGCGGCGGTTCCAGGGGGCCTTGGTGGTACAGCTCACGTAAGAGCCCGAGGCGCTCATCCGGAATCAGCTCGACCTGCAGGCCCCGCTGCTGCAGTTGGCCGAACAGACGCAGGATTTGCCAGCCGCCGGTCAGATCCAGGCTTTCCACCCCCCGGCTGTCGATTACCACCCGCGGGTGCGGGGCGAGCTGCAACTGTTTCAGTCGCCGCTCCAGCGCCTGGGCCTGGTCGATGGTCCAGCGCCCGCTTAAACGAACATGCTGTTGCTGATTGCTTGTGTGGAGGTCTATGTACACCGCTGCCGCTACCTGGCGCCAATGAATCAAGCCAATCCATAACTGTTGCTGAATGGTTCTAAAGTTACACTGAGCAGTGGACAAATTCTTTGGTGGCGGGCTGCAGCGGGCAGGCGAAACCTGGGAATGCCGTGGGGAAACGGAACACCCCGGCTGGGGCCGGGGCGTTCGCGGACAACTTAGGCTATCAGGCAGGCTGATTGGGACTAACGGCGGCGACGTAGGCCCAGCATGGCCAAGCCAAGGCCGATCAGGCCCAGACTGGCTGGTTCAGGGACTTCTGCCGAAGGGGGCGTTGTGGGTTGCTCAGGTTGTTCCGGAGCGGGCTGATCCGGATCGTCATCGCCGGGATCCGGGGTTTCCGGAGGTGGTACGGGCTGCCCCGGATCGTCGCCCAGGCGGACGACCAACTGCTCCGAGAAGTCATCCGCATCATCCTGTCCTGCCCAGGGGAAGACGGTGCCATCGGCAGTTACCATGTCGTCCCATTGGCAGGCGGTGATTGCCGTATCGAAAAAGGGCGTGGCACAGGCCGCGTCTCCGGTTAGCTGATCATTGCTCGGTTCAAAGATTGCCCCAGTGTTGGGGTCTGTTCCGCCAAGAGGGACGTTGGCTCCATCAAAGACAAAGTCGAAAGGTGTTGGTGCCTGGGCCAGTTCCTCTGTTGTGGGCAGGCGCCAACCAAATTGTTCTTGGAAGTCGAGGGTAAAGGTTGAAGTTTCCAGGGATGCTGGCTGGGGATTCGCCCAGGCCCAATCCAAGCCGTTGTGTGTGATGTAGGTATTGTCGGGCAAGGCCTCTTCCACGAGAGCCGCATTGGCGGCCTGGATTGATCCGACCATGGCCAGGAGCGAGAACGACATAACCTTAAGCTTCATATCCATACTGTTTCCATCCTTTGAGTGAGACTCAACAACGGGGTGTTCAGCCTAGAGATAGCCTAAGTAATCCCCTGGGGTTGTACAATTTTTGGGCCAGTTTCCTAAGTCCCTGTAAAGTGGGAAGTATTTGGGATGGCCGGGGGCGGGAAAGGGAGGTGGAGTATACTTTGTTGACGGTTTGCAAATGGTAACTAAGTGATTTGAAAGGGAAAAAATTAGGCTTGTCAGCTTTTTTCCAAGAAGTGGCCAAAAAACTGCTGTAAAAGCAGGCTGTTACGGAGGCTTAACACCTCTAAGTGGCACCTGTAAAAAAAAGTGACGCTAAATTTGCTTATGTTTCAAGAATGAAACAGTCCGGTTTGCCAGGCCTGTACGCTTGCCAGGCCTGGTTTCTTAACTGGAGCGGGCAAGGGCCATGGTGGGTTCGGACTTGTCTGAAAAGAAATCCTGCAGTTCCTTGGCATGGGTTTGGGCATCCCGGTAGCCGAGTTTGATCAGCTCCCGGCAGAAATTCTTGTCGAACAGGAGATAGCTGGCCAGGCTGACGCCACCTTCGCCCACTTCCAGGCTGCGCCCCATTATGCGGCGCACCATCAGCGGCAGGCTGTTGATGTATTTGACCGCAATGTCATCGATGGGGTAGCTGGGAGAAATCTGGAGCAGGCCCACGGGGCGCAGGTCCAGGCCGGCAGCTTCGAGCTTTTTGGCCGGGATAAGTTCCAGCAGTTGATTGATCAGCTC
>JAJUGC010000299.1 GCA_029268325.1 Gammaproteobacteria bacterium
CAACGAGAGCAGGCTGGCCAGGGTACCGCCCACCAGCAATACCGCCATCAGCACGCCCACCGGCTGAGCCCACCACTGAACGGGAAACAGCCAGAGGGTGTGAAAGACGAGCACCAGGTACAGCGCCGGCATGGCCCGATGCAGATAACGCCAGAACTTATAGGGAAACTTCCGCCAGAGGCTGATCAGCACCATGCCAATGAGCAGGTAGATAGCCCACTCGCCGGCGTCCTTGGCGGCATGCCGCATCATCTCCATATAACCGGACAGATCCGCCTTGGGCAGGCGCACGCCCCGTCCGAAGAAGGCCTTGATCCCGTCATCCCACATTTCGATCAACCAGTGGGCCATGGCAAATCCCAGCGCCAGGATTCCCGCCCACTTATGGGCCCGATAGATGCGGTCCAGCCCGCCGAACAATGGCTCGAGCCACGCAGGCCGTGTGGACAGAATCATCGCCAGGGACATCAGCCCAATGGCCAAGGTCCCGGTCAGCAGTAGACTTTGCTGGTAAACATCCCATCCCGTGGTGATCCCTTGCCCCAGGTCAACGAAGAGGCTCGCGCCCCAGGCCAAGATAACCGTTGCCATAAAGGCAATCAGCGTAAAACTTGAAGTTCTGCTATTCATACATGATCTCCTGTACTCCCTCCCAGGACTACAGGCTATGCCTCCAGGCTGACAGGAACCTGAACGCAGAACCGCTCCTAGAGCGAGTAACCGGACCTATCCGCCATTACAGTGCTGTGATGCACTACTGCAAGAACATAGCGCGGCCTTTAATGAATCCATTCAACAGGGATGATGTGGCGGGACAATCCGTTGGAATGATTGCCGTAGGAATGATTGAGAGGGACGAATCGGGCGATTCCTTTCAGCCTGCTGTCAGGATCGACCGATAGACTGGCTCCCAGTCCCCTGATATAAGAGCAGACCATGCGCATACTATTGGTTGAAGACACCGCCGGCCTTGGCGATGCAGTACGTGAGCAGATTGCCTGTGACGGGCACGCGGTCGACTGGGTGCAACGACTGTCCCATGCCGAAGCGGCAGTGCGGACGACGAGCTACGACCTGATTCTGCTCGATCTGATGCTGCCGGACGGCCAGGGCCTCGACTTTCTGAAAACACGGCGCCAGGCCGGGGATACGACTCCCGTGATCATCCTCACCGCCCGGGATCAGATCTCCGACCGGATCGCGGGCCTGAATGCAGGCGCCGACGACTATCTGGTCAAGCCGTTCGATCTCTCGGAACTCTCTGCCCGGATTGCGGCAGTGGCGCGCCGGTATCGTGGCAACCCCAATCCGAAAATACGGATCGGTCACTTGGAAGTGGACCTGTCGGAGCATTCGGTTCACCGGGACGGCGAACTCGTGGAGCTGACGGCACGGGAATGGGCCCTGTTCGAGGCGTTCATGCAGAAACCCGGCATGCTGCTCTCCAAATCCCAACTGGAAGACCAGCTTTATGCCTTCGGTGACGAGATCGAAAGCAACACCATCGAGGTCTACGTCAGCCGGCTGCGCAAGAAACTGGGGCGGGATGCCATCGAAACCGTGCGGGGTATGGGATATCGTCTGCACACGTCGAGTACCTGATTTCCATAGGAGTCCCATGCTGGGTGGGATCACACGAGCACACCATGACGACTAACTACAGCCTGCAAAAGCGCCTGGGACTGGGGCTCACCCTCGGCGTCACCCTGCTCTGGCTCCTGGCGGTGGCCGCCTCCGGCCTGGTGATCCGCCACGAACTGGATGAAGTGTTCGATAGTGCCCTGCAAGAAACCGCCCAGCGCATCCTGCCCCTGGCCGTGGTGGAAATCATGAACCGGGAGATGGCAACGGCTCCCCAGCGCGTCCTGTCCCTGGAAGCTCATGAAGAATACCTCACCTACCTCGTTCGGGATGCGGCAGGCAACACTTTGCTGCAATCCCATAATGCTAACCCAGAGGTGTTTGGCGACCAGCCCCAGAAAGGTTTTGTTTCAACGGAAACCCACCGGATCTATGGTGCCGCGGCGGTCCGGGATACTTACTGGATTCAGGTTGCAGAACCACTCTCCCATCGTTTCGAAGCCGTACGGGAAGCCCTGGTCGCCTTGTTATGGCCCCTGCTCCTGCTGATTCCCTTCAGCCTCATCGGCACCTGGTGGCTGGTCCGGGCCAGCCTTCGCAGCGTACGTGCCTACCGGAAAGCTATTGCCACCAAGGGTGCGGGCGACTTGTCTCCCATTCAGGCAGAAGGCCTGCCTGCGGAAATTGAGCCCATTGCGGCAGCCGTGGATCAACTGCTGGAACGGCTGCGGCGTACCTTGGAGGCAGAGCGCAGCTTTACCGCCAACAGCGCCCATGAACTGCGCACGCCCCTCGCCACAGCCTTAGCCCAGGTTCAGCGGCTGGAACGGGACCTGGTACCCGGAACTCAACTGGACAAGGCACGGCAGATCGAAGAAACGCTGAGAAACCTGTCGCGGCTGTCGGAAAAACTCATGCAGTTGGCGAAAGCCGAAGGCGGCCGGCTCCTGTCCGAGACTCCGCAGGATCTGGTTCCGGTACTGGCGTTGGTGGTGGATGAATTGCGTCGCACCGCGCAAGTTCCTCTCCAGCTGGATTTGCCCGAAGGCCATCCCATTAATTCCAATCTGGATCCGGATGCCTTCGCCATTCTGGTACGGAACCTGATCGACAACGCGCTGAAATATGGCGCGGCCGATCAGCCGGTGAACATCAGTCTTTCGTCAGAAGGGATTCTGCGGGTCGTCAATGCCGGCCCCTTGGTTCCCCCCGAGAAACTGCACCAGCTGCGCGGCCGCTTTGTCCGAGCTTCCAGCGATGCCCCAGGCTTCGGGCTGGGGCTGGCCATAGTGGATGCTATCGTCACAGGGATCGGTGCGACCTTGCAGCTTCAGTCACCGGCGACTGGGCGGGAAGATGGGTTTGAGGTTGTGGTCGATTTGCGATCCACCTGCAGCTAACAGCCGCCATCCAACCTACGCATGAAACTCAGGCGTCATACTGGTGAGCCACCACATTGTCCTCCTGGGACTCCGATAACAGGACAAAATAACCTGACTCAGGGTCCCGCGTGAGATTCAGGTCGATCTTTTTGCCCACGCTCAGCGCATTAAGCTGTTTCTCCACATTCTTGATGGAGAAGTTTCTGCCCGTGTCCTTAATGCCATGCCATTCGGGGCTTACCAGAGTTGCAATATCTGTCACACTGAAGCGCAGGATTCCCTTGTTTTCTAGGAAACGGATCAGCATGGTGAACAGCTGCGGATAGGGATGTAACAAAAAATCAGTTTGGGAATCCAGGGCACGGATCTCTTCCGGAGTGACCTTGCCTTCCAGGGAAAAGACTCCCAGAGCCGTTGATTTGGGTTTGGCGGTACGTTTTCTCAGGTCCTTGGCAAGCTCCTTGTAATATGCCCGATCAGTTCCCTTGAGAGCCTTGCAATTGATCACCAGGTTCCCAAAGTCCTCCCCGGTCAAAGGCGTGAGAGTCAGG
>JAJUGC010000300.1 GCA_029268325.1 Gammaproteobacteria bacterium
ACCGCATCATCGAAATCGGCTGTGTGGAAATCATCGATCGCCGAATCACCAAGCGTTATTACCACCAATATATCAAGCCAGACCGGGAAGTGGATGAAGGCGCCCTGGCGGTTCACGGCATCAGTAACGAATTCCTGGCAGACAAGCCCGTATTTGCGGAGATTGTCGATGAGTTTATGGAGTTTATTTCCGGCGCGGAACTGGTGATCCATAACGCCGCTTTCGACGTTGGCTTTATCAACCACGAACTCAAACTGCTCGGTGGCAAGTACGGGCGTGTGGAAGACTACTGCACCGTTCTGGATACCCTCGCACTGGCGCGCCAGAAGTATCCCGGGGCCGGGGTCAGTCTGGACAAACTCTGTAGCCGCCTGGGGATAGACAATAGCCACCGGGAATTGCACGGCGCCTTGCTGGACTCGGAAATCCTGGCCGATGTCTATCTGGCCATGACCGGTGGCCAGACGTCCTTTTCGTTGAATGCCGGCGATGAAGGCAGCGGAAGCGTTTCTGCGATTCGACGCCTCAGTGCTGACCGTCCGCCCCTGCGGGTGATCCGGGCTAGCAGTGAAGAACTGGCCCGCCATGAGGCCCGTCTGGATGCGGTGCACAAAAGTGCAGGCAAAGTGCTGTGGCGTCCTGACACCCTGTCAAATGGCAGTTGAGTATCAAGAACAAAGTAGGCGCAGGCGGGTTAAGGGCTGCCTGCTGTGATGCCGGCATACTGTGAGAAGGGTCACAGGTTTGGCAATGATCGCCGCCCTGGGGCCTGCTTTCTTGTTAAGCCGGAATTCTGTGTTATAAGTTATTAGTTACAAAAGCTGGGATTTCCATCCGGCTCCTCTATAACGAGGCCGCGTCAGCTTCAGAAGTCCGCAATCCTATAACCGGTAGTCAGGTTTGTTTTCATATGGTCGATGCTACGGTCGCGCGAAAGAAGTCAAGTTCCTTCGATCTGGTCTGCAAGGAAATTGAGCACACCATTCAAGAAGCCGAAGGCAGTCTTGAGCGCTTCCAGGAAAACCGTGAAAGCGGGGAGGATCTACAGAACTGTATCGACTGTCTCAATCAGTTGCGGGGTATTTTTACCCTGGTCGAACTGCAGGGCGGAACCGTTCTTTGCCAGGAAATGGTGGCCCAGGCCAATGAGGTGCCCGTTGGCGCCTTGGAGGACAAAAATGGACTCCTGGCTACCTTGAGCCAGGCCCTCTTCATCCTGCGCCGCTATGTGGATTATTACAGCACCCGCCGGGAAGACCACCCGGAGTTGTTGCTGCCCATTATCAATGACCTTCGCCAGGCCCGTAAGGCCAAGGCTCTGCCGGATTCCTATTTCTTTGACGTCACTTTCCCCCGGCCTGTTCTCTCTTCCATCGATAATCTTCAGATTGCCGCCGATGTGTTCGAGAGCCGCTGCCGACGCTTACGTCATATGTATCAGATCGGCTTGCTGGAACTCCTCCATACCCGGGATCTGAAACTGGCGTTTAACCTGATTGAGCGCTCGGCCCAGGGCTTTTCCCGGATCTGTGCAAACGCGCCGCTCGCCGAGTACTGGGGCCTGGTCGCCCTTGCCGGTAGGGTGATGCGGGATGCCGAAATGGAAATCACCCAGCCCCGTAAGCGGCTGTTCATGAGGGTAGAGAAATATACCCGCGAGCTGGTGCATGTAGGTAAGGTCGCTGCAACCCGGAGCGCCTCCGAGACTCTGCTCAAAGACTTGCTATACCTGATCGCCCTCAGCGGAATCCGCGACTATAACATTCGTATGCTGTTCGAGCGCTATAAAGTCGTCGAGCCGGATCTGGATGAGCGGAAGCTGGTGGCCCACCGGAGCCAGTTGATGGGGCCGGGTACCGATGTCCTGCGGTCATTGGCTGCAGTCTTGCAAGAAGAGCTGGGATTGCTGAAGGACAAGCTGGATATTGTCGAGCGTGGGGTAGGGATTCAGGAAGCCGACTTTGGCTCCATTGCCAATGAACTGGGCCGCCTGGCGGACACCCTGGTGATGCTCAACCTCAATCAGCTTGCCTCCAAGACGCGTGCGCAGCAGGGAATCATCCAGGAATGGGATCGCTCCCGCCGTTTCCCCGACGAACAGGAGTTGATGTCGGTTGCTGATGCCGTGCTAAGCATCGAACAAGCCGTGATGCAGCTGGAGGGGCGGGGCATTACCAGCGAAACCGACCATCTGGCATCGGCCGAATCCTCAGTGGCAGACAGCCCGTACCTGGCGGAAGCCAATATCGTTGTGGTCAGTGAGGCCCAGCAGGCCTTGTCCCTGGCGAAGAGGGCGATTGTTGCCTTTATCGAAGCCGCTGGCGACAAGATGCACCTGGTGAACGTGCCCAAAACCCTGCATGCCGTCTGGGGTAGCCTTGTGATGATGGAATCCCCGGAAGTGGCCCGTATTGTGGAAAACGCCGGCCGCTATATTCAAGAAGCCCTGATTGATTCGGAGCAGATTCCTGGCGAGCTGGATCTGGAAACCCTGGCCGATGCGTTGACATCCCTGGAATACTTCATCGAAAGCCTGGGAAGGAAAGGCGAGGGCAACGCCGAGTTGCTGAAGCTGGCAGAAGAAAGCCTCCGTTCCCTGGGGTACTAACGCACGTTCGGGACTGCGGTCATCAACATATCTGTACGCAGTGCATTCCCAATTTTCCATAAGCGGCTCTGACGCATCGTCCCGGGACTCATCCGGCCTGCGTTGGAGTTTAAATGGGGCGCTGGAAGATCGCCCGGAAAAGCTTTGTATAACGACTTGCTAGGTAGCTTGCTCCTATGACCTATCCGCTTCTGGCTTCTACCCTGGGTATAATTGCGCTGATTTTGCTGCTGCTGGCCCTGCGGATCATGCTGCGCAGGGGCTGGTTTGTGGCCTGGTTAAAAGGCACTTTGGCCGTTCTGATGGTGGTCGTTGCGGCTGGTGTTGGCCTGGCTGCGGCGGATTTGTATTCCTACCACTCCTTAGCCAAGCAGACCGAGATTGCGACCCTTAGCATCGAGCAGCTGGGCAAGCAGCGCTATCGGGTGAGTGTCTTTTTGCCTGAAGGCGAGACCCGGGACTATGAGTTGCTGGGCGATCTCTGGCAGATGGATGTGCGGGTGCTCAAATGGAAGGGCCCCTTTGCCAATCTCGGGCTTGAGCCAGGGTATCGCCTGGACCGCCTCAGTGGGCGCTATTTGCTGCTGGAGGATGAGCGGGACCGGGAACGCTCCCTCTATGAGCTATCTAAGAGCAATATGGGTTTTGATGTATGGCGCCTGCTTCATGCCAGCGGGCAGCAGAGTTGGGTGGAAGCCAACTATGGTGCGGCAACCTACATGCCTTTGCGCGACGGGGCCCGCTTTTCGATCCATTTAAGCGGTTTGGGGGTGATGGCGCGTCCACTCAACAGGGAAGCACAAGGCGCGGTAGAGCGTTGGGATTAGGCCTTTCTAAAAACTTCTCAATTAATTCCAGCCACAAAAAAAGCCATGCAAACGCATGGC
>JAJUGC010000301.1 GCA_029268325.1 Gammaproteobacteria bacterium
CAGGGCCCGGAACCTGTGACGGCAGGAAAGCGATGTTGGTGGTCACCATGGACAGGCCCAGAAACAACACGGCAAGCCATGACAGGAATTGAGTTCTGCCGGAAAGAGTCAACACACGATGGAAGTGGGAAAAACCTGACATCTATGATTTGCCTGCATTGACGGCCCAAAGTGCTTTCCCCGGAGTGGAGCATGGTGTCGCTGCGAGCGGAAAGCTGCTGTGTCAGCTTAGCATGACCGCCACCGGCTCACAAAATATACAACTCCCGGTCAAAAGCGCGACAAGGATATAGTAATTTATACCGACTGTCACCAATCGTGATTATTTGGCAGGAACTCTTTTAACAGAGCCCAAAGCGGGCAATTGGCCCGCCTTGGAGTGGCGCAAGCCCTGTCCAAACCGGATCGGCCGACAAATATTCCATGGATATTTTTTAGAGTAGCTTGTGGAAAGTGCGCCCGGAAAGAGGCCGCGAGGGAGTGCGATGGGGAAAGAAGTGCTGGCTGGTACAGCAGGCGCTCGGTCTGAGTGCTCTAGGGAGCCAGCCTAAGAAGTTGCGCGATTTCAGGTCTTCAGGTGCTACTGCTACGCCTTCAGACGCTCTTTGTTCTCTGGCGAGACGCCCTCTGTGTTCAGGTGGTCTGTGCCTTCTGTTGCTTGTTGCTTCCTGCAGGGAAAGGGCGGCCGGCCTTCCTTGGTGTGTGTTGTGCCGGCCGCTCAGTGCCTTGTTCTATCAAGTTCCAGCCCACAGGTTTCAGCTCAGGCTGCCAGGTGCTGGCTTCGGTTAGCTGGTGGCCTCGGCTTTCTGGCTGATGACTTCAATCAGGCGCAGGCGCAGCTTTTTGTTGCCAGGCCCCGGCCACTCGATACGGTCGCCTACGGACAGGCCCAGCAACGCAGCACCTGCGGGGGCCAGGATGGAGAGCTTGCCGGGCGAGCCATCCACTTCATTGGGATACACCAGCTCGATCTCATGGGTTTGCTTGGTGTCTTCGTTCTCGAAGCGAACCCGGGAATTCATGGTCACTACGGTGTTCGGCATTTCCTTGGGGTCTACCAAAGAAGCACGGTCGAGTTCATCAAACAGTTCGGGAACGACGTCGTTTTGGTCATAGACGCGCTCCAATAAGGCGCACAGGCGATCAAAGTCGCGGGTAGAAATCATGATAGACGGGCGGTCAGACATTAGTGCTCTCCAGTAGTCTTCAAGGCAAAAAAGCGTAAATTTTTATAGATGGTTTGCGGTCGCCGGACCTGAGAAAACGGAAAGGATCAGATCCGGCGGGTCAGATGGAAGGCAGCAGAGTACCCAAGAACCAGATCGAGGCTGGTTCTTGTTGAAGGATACTGTTGAAGAAAACGGCTGAAAAAGGCGTTCAATGGCTTACCGAACGTTGATCTTTAGTGGTTATGAGGTATCCAGCATTTACTAGTGGTGGGTGAAAGTCAAGGGGAGTGATGCAGGATCTTGAGCTTTCTCATAGAGCGGATGATTTTGGGGCGGGCCGCGGGTCTAGCCTGGGGAAAGCCCCGGCAGGATGCCGGGGCCTTGGGCTTAGAAGACGTTTAGCGGTCTTCGTAGCGTTGGTGTTTGAAGAAGATGCCGAGAGTGCCGTACTTGGTTAATGCGGGCCAGGTGACCCACACACTGGATATTGCCATTATTGTTCTCCGGTTCTTGTGTTTATTTTGAACAGTACTGGGTGTAACGGTCGGAATTTTAACGAGGGCCGGAGGGGCTGACGCCCTCCCAGGGAGGGGGCGAATTTGTAGGCTATTGGGAACAAATCCTGTGGACGACAGGCTGTGGCAGGCTTTGGATGGTTGGGGCAGCCCTTGAAGTTGTTAGGAATGCGTTGACTCTATACTTTTTAGCACATAGACACTGGTTAGGGATGATGAGTATGCGCCTTTACGGATTATTGCCCTGTTTGGCCCTGGTATTGCCGCTTTCTGTTCAGGGTGCGGACAAGGAAGGCTGGTCGGAATCGCTCAAGCAAGAGATGGTGGCGGGCTGTGTCGCGTCGCTCAAGGAGGCCGTTAGTGCCGACGTGAGAACTGAACTGGGGCTAGGGGCTTCCGAGGCCTTGCCGCCGGAAACCCAGCAGGTGTTGAATGACGAGTTTGTGCCGGAATTCGAAAAAGCCTGTGACTGCACCATCGACCGGGTAGCGGAACAGCACAGCTACGAGGCAGTTGCCAATAACCCTGACCTGTTGAGCCAGGAAGCGGCTCGGGTAGGAACGCCGGAAGGTTGTCCACTGGACTTGCCCGGGGCGGCGGGCAGCCAGTAACAACCTTCCTGCTTTAACATTCGCGCCTGCTTTAACCTTCTCGGCTTGCCCTGCCCCTTGGCTTCCCGTCTTTTACTGGGCTGACTTCTCGGGCAGGCTGGCAAGGCCGAAAAAGAGCACGGCCAGCAGCCCGCAGCCGGCCATCACCACCAGAAGCGGAAACACGGTGCCATCGTACAGCGCCCCGACCACGACGCTGGACAGGGCGCCGGCGCCAAACCGGAAGCTTCCCATCATGGCCGAGGCACTTCCTGAAATATGTCCGAACCGGCTCATGACCAGAGCCTGGGCGTTGGCGTTCACCACACCATTGGTGCTGACAAAAAGCACAATCGCAGCAATCAGCAGGGCCACCGGCGGTTTGGCCTGGGGTGTCTGCACCAGCAGGAAGATGGAAGCCAGCAGGACCACAACCATGCCAATGCCCAGCATGCGGTGGGAGCCGGTCTTGAGCACAAAACGGCTGGAGATCGCGGTGAAGCCGGTCATCGCCAGGATGTTGAGGGCGAAGACAAACCCATAGTGCTGCTCGGAAATACCATAGAGCTCAATATAGACAAAGGGGGAGGCCGCCAGGAAAGTCATCATGCCGGCAAACACCAGGGCCGCGCAGAGCATAAAGCAAAGTGACTGGCGTTGACGGAACAGGCTGGCGTAGTTACGCACCAGGCTGGCGGGACGTAGCGGAACCCGCCGCTCCGGGGCCAGGGTTTCTCCAATGCGCCAGTGGAACAGAACCAGTCCCAAGGCTGCCAGGGCCGCCAGGGTCCAGAAAATCAGGCGCCAGCCGCTGAGCTTGAGCAGCAAGCCACCGGCAATGGGAGCGACCAGGGGCGCGACGGCCATCACCATCATCACAAAGCCCATGATCCGCGCAAACTCGCTGCCTTCGGTGCGGTCCCGGACCAGGGCCGGCACCGTAACGATCAAGCTGGCCGCGCCGATGCCCTGGAGCCCGCGGGCCATCAGCAATTCCTGAATATCTCGGGCAAAAGAACACCACAGGCCTCCCAGAATGAACACTCCCAGCCCCAGGATGATGGTCAGGCGCCGGCCATAGGCGTCGGAAATCGGCCCGAAGATCAACTGGGGAATGGCAAAGCAGGCCAGATAAATGCTCAGTGTCTGCTGGACCGCATGGGGAGAGGCGCCCAGATCAGCGCCAATGGCGGGCATACCTGGCAGGTACATGTCCACG
>JAJUGC010000302.1 GCA_029268325.1 Gammaproteobacteria bacterium
GGCCATTCTCGACTGGGAACTGTCCACCCTGGGGCATCCGTTGGCGGATCTCGCTTATTTCTGCCTGCCCTATCACCTGCCCGCCGAAATCAAAGGCATGCGGGGCCTGGTGGGCGAAGACCTGGAAGCCCTTGGTGTGCCCGAGGAAGCCGATATTCTGGCCCGTTATTGCAAGCGGGTCGGGCGTGACAGCATTCCCGACTGGCATGTGTTCCTGGCGTTTTCCCTGTTCCGGCTGGCCGCCATCGTGCAGGGCGTCTATGCCCGCGCATTACAAGGCAACGCGGCGAATGCCGATGCCCTGGAAGTGGGCCAGCGGGCCAGCATCCTGGCGGAAGCCGGCTGGCGCATCGCCCAAAGCGGAGGCAAATCGTGAGCGGGTACCTGTTCAAACGGATTCTGCTGACCAACGACGATGGCTTCGGCGCACCGGGCCTGGTGGTGCTGGAGCGCATTGCCGCCCGTTTGGCCGAGGAAGTGTGGGTGGTGGCGCCGGAGCATGACCGCAGCGGCGCCGGCCAGAGCATTTCCCTGCACACCCCCCTGCGCCTGTATCAGCACGGCGAGCGCCGCTATGCCCTGTCGGGCACCCCGGCCGACTGCGTGTTTTTCGCCCTGGGCGAGCTGATGAACCAGAACCCGCCGGAGCTGGTACTGTCGGGCGTCAACTGCGGTGCCAATATCAGCGACTCCGTACAATATTCAGGAACCGTTGGCGCGGTACTGGCCGCTGAACACATGGGGCTGCCCGCCATTGCGCTGAGCCAGGCCTATTTTGACCGGGATCTACTGGACTGGTCGCCAGTGGAAACCTATGCCGAGCCGCTGATCCGTGAGCTGTGGCAACACTCCGCACCCAACTGTTGCTGGAGCCTGAACTTTCCCGCCTGTGCCGCCAGTGTGATCCGTCACGCCCGCCTCACCCAGCCGGCACAAGGCTCCATCCGCCGCCCGCGGTTACGGGCCGGCGAAGACAGCCGTGGCTTGCCGTACTGGTGGCTGGGCTTTGAGCGTGATTCCAAACATATCCTTGCACGCGAGGCGGATGTCACCGCCCTGCGCGAACAGTGCATCTCCGTCAGCCCCCTGCGCAACGCTCGGGGATGGCCGGCCTCCGGCGACGAGCGAAGCACCAGCGAGCTTGCGGGCAAGGCAGAATAAGAGAGGAGTTGTAACCATGTTTTCTCGACATTTCGAACACTGGCCGGCCAACCTGCCCAAGACGCTGTCTCTGCCGGAGACGAGCCTGTTCACCAACCTGGAAATCAGCGCTCGCCGCTATCCGGACAAAACCGCCATCGTCTATTACGACACCGAGATCAGCTACCGTGAACTGCTGGCCGAAGTCGAGGCGCTGGCCGGCTACCTGCAACAGCAGGGCGTGGAGAAGGGCGACCGGGTGCTGCTGTATATGCAGAACTCGCCCCAGTGGGTGATCGGCTATTACGCCATCCTGCGGGCCGATGCCGCCGTGGTACCGGTCAACCCCATGAACCGGGCCGCGGAACTGGAGCACTACATTGCCGACACCGACGCCAAGGTCTGTATCTGTGGCCAGGAACTGGTGGACCATGTGAAGTCCTTTGTTGGCATGGGCGACTTCAAAACCGTGATCTACACCGCCTATAGCGAATATGTGCGCAAGCCCACCGAGCTGAACCTGCCTGCCGAAGTGCAACTCAAGGCCGAAGATATTGATGCACCGGGCTGTGTCAGCCTGCGTGCGGCACTGGCTGCCGGCTGCCAGCCTGGCCCCCATACCGCCGGGCCCGATGACCTGTGCGTGATTCCCTACAGCTCCGGTACCACCGGCCTGCCCAAGGGCTGCGCCCACACCCATCGCTCGGTGATGTCCACCGCGCTCCACCGGGTACTGTGGAACGGCGTTAACAGCGAGTCCGTGATCCTGGCCACGCTGCCTTACTTCCACGTAACGGGTATGCAGGGCGCCATGAACGGCCCGATCTACGCGGGCTGCTCCTTTGTCATCATGACCCGCTGGGACCGTACCGTGGCGGCGGAGCTGATCCAGCGCTATCGCATCACCGCCTGGGTCAACATCGTCACCATGGTGGTGGATTTCCTGTCCAACCCGGACATCGAGAAATACGACATCTCCAGCCTGCGTTCCATCGGCGGCGGTGGCGCGGCCATGCCCAAGGCCATTGCCGAGAAGCTCCACCAGATGACCGGCCTGAATTATGTGGAAGGCTACGGACTCTCTGAAACCGTCGCGGCCACCCACATCAACCCCAACCACCGGCCCAAGCCCCAGTGCCTGGGAATTCCCGTGTTCGATGTGGACGCCCGCATCATCGACGTGGAAACCCTGCAAGAGAAGAAAGAGCCCGGTGAAGTGGGCGAGATTGTCAGCCACGGCCCGATGATCTTCCAGGGTTACTGGAAGCGTCCGGACGAAACTGCCAAGTCCTTCATCGAGATCGACGGCAAGCAGTTTTTCCGCACCGGCGACATCGGCTACTTCGACGAAGAGGGTTACTTCTTCATGGTCGACCGGGTCAAGCGCATGATCAACGCCTCCGGCTTCAAAGTGTGGCCCACCGAGGTGGAAAGCCTCATGTACCGCCACCCGGCGATCCAGGAGTGCTGCATCATCTCCGTGCCCCATGAGCGCCGCGGCGAAACCGTCAAGGCCTGCATCGTGCTCAAGCCCGACTACGAAGGCAAGATCAGCGAACAGGACATTATCGACTGGTGTAAGGGAGAGATGGCCGCCTACAAGGTACCTACCTATGTGGAGTTCATGGAATCCCTACCCAAGTCCCCTACCGGCAAGCTGCTGTGGCGGGTACTGCAGGATGAAGCCTGGGCCAAGGGAACAGAGAAGGCAGCGAAAGGCTGATTAGGCGAGTATAAAGGGATGTGAAAAAAGGGGCTTCGGCCCCTTTTTGTTTTTTATCAAGTTTTTGGGAAGCTTGATGAACAATGCGCTTCCACTAAAGCGGGAGAACTCCAACAGCGACTGTATTGGTCTTGTTAGCTGGGTTGCTGACCAAACCTGAAAATGGTTTCACCGCTTAATAATCCGGGTCGCAAAATCCAACTGAAGCTTGATATTCTCCTCAAACCACGGCTCGAGATAGGGGTCAAAGTGGTTGGCGTCGATGGTGCGAATTTCAATCGTCTCGGAAGCCATTCGCCGTACTTTTGCTTCATCAAATGGTGCGACGGTATCGCGGGTGGCGCCGATGACCAAAGTCGGAATCTGGATCGACCGCAGGTGTTTGAACGGACGATAAAATGCCATCGTTGCCAGGGATCGGGCGGCGACACGGTTGTCAGGAAGCTGCTTCAGGTTTGTCCTTACCCATTCGTTGACACGCCAGGCGCCGTCGCGATCCATGGATGAGTAACCACCGGCCTCGGAGACAATGGGAATATAACGGGGGCCGAAGGGGTTGAGCAGATCCAGCAGGATGTCGAGGCCAAATCGCAGCTGACGGGCCAGGGGCACGGCCTTGACGGCGA
>JAJUGC010000303.1 GCA_029268325.1 Gammaproteobacteria bacterium
AGGGGCGCCGGAGGCTGTCCTGCGCCGCTGTGACCGGCAGTTGGGGGCCAAGGGTGAAATGCCATTGGATAAGGACTGGTGGTTGGCACAGGGGGATCTGGTGGCCCGCCAGGGCCTGCGGCTGCTGGCCTTGGCCTATCGCCCGGCCGGGGCCGATGAGCGGGCCTTGACCATGGCTGATGTGGAGCAGGGGCTGGTGATGCTGGGACTGGTGGGGATGATGGACCCGCCCCGGCCCGAAGCCCAGGAAGCCATCCGCCACTGCTATGAGGCGGGTATCCAGGTCAAGATGATTACCGGGGACCACGCCATGACGGCCTCCGCCATTGCCGAGAAGATCGGCATTCAACAGTGCGAACGGGTGCTGACCGGTGTGCAGCTGGACGAGCTTGACGATACCCAATTGGCAGCAGAGGTGCTGCGGACCAATATCTATGCCCGTACCAGTCCCGAACATAAGTTGCGTCTGGTGCAGGCCCTGCAGGGGCATGGCAAGGTGGTGGCCATGACCGGCGATGGTGTGAACGATGCACCGGCCTTGCACCAGGCGGATGTGGGGGTGGCCATGGGCAGGAAGGGAACCGAGGCGGCGAAGGAAGCCGCCCAGATGGTGCTGGCCGATGACCGCTTTTCATCCATTGCCCACGCCGTCCAGGAAGGCCGGGTGGTGTTCGACAATATTCGCAAGGCCTTCCTTTTTACTTTGGCTACGGGCGTGGGCGAGGCCACCGTGATTTTGCTGGCGATCCTGCTGGGTTGGGAGCTGCCCGTCACCCCGGTTCAGATCCTCTGGGTCAACATGGTGACGGTGGTGACCTTGTCCATGGCCCTGGTTTTCGAGCCGGCAGAAAGCAACGTGATGGTCCGACCGCCCCGGCCGACAGGGGAGCCCTTGCTGCCGCCCTTCCTGATCGGGCGCCTGATCCTGGTGGCGGCTATCCAGGTTGCGGGCACCTTTGGTTTGTTCGCCTGGCACATGGGGCAGGGTGTCATTCTGGAGGAAGCCCGGACTGTGGCCCTGAATACGGTGGTCTTTTTCGAGATCTTTTATGTATTCAGCGCCCGGGGCCTGTACACCTCGGCTTGGCGCCAGGGCTTGTTTACCAGCTCAGCGGCCCTGTATGCCTGTGGGCTCTTGGTTCTGTTACAGATGGCGATCACCTATTGGTCGCCCATGCAGATGTTGTTTGGGACAGCCCCCTTGGGACTGGATAGCTGGCTGATGATCCTGCCGGTGACTTTCAGCCTGCTCATCATTGGGGAGTTTGAAAAATGGTTGCAGCGACGGTCTCGGGCAGGACAGCTGAGGGCTGCACAAGTTTGATCAGAGCAATGGATCAGAACTTTTAATGGAGTCTTTATGAAAATAGGAATGACGGAACGTAAAAACCTGGCGCGGGATCGGGCAGCCCTCTACCGTGCCAATCATCCAGCCTTTGCCGAGTGGGCCAAAGGCTATGGTCCGATCCGCCACAGTGACCAGATCCAGGTGCGGGTCTACAAGTTGGCAAACCTGCTGGTGGAGCGGGGTTGCGTGAGCTCGGCCGATGAGGTTTACGAGCGGCTGCGGGCTGCGGATCGCCTGGCCTGTGCCGGCATGTGGTTGGTGGTACACATGACCTATGCCCAGCGGGTGTATACCGATGGGCGTCAGATGCAGCCGGAGGATTTCAAGCCGGTTCCCGAAGGCCATACTGGCGGCGCTTTGAATATGGTGCCGGCTTATGTGGGGTATTTGGCCTTGAACAGCCTGACCGGCATGACCCGTAGCTGGATGATGGGCCAGGGCCACTGTGTGGCGGCCATCGACTCCCTGAACCTGCTGGTGGATAACATGCTGCCCGAGCATGCCGCCCGCTATAACCTGAGCGACGAGGGCCTGACTCGCCTGGTGCAGGACTTCTACAGTTACAAGATCCTGCCGGACGGGCGTCCGGAGTCGCCCCTGGGCAGTCATGTGAATGCCTATACCGCCGGGGGCTTGATCGAAGGTGGCTATCTGGGCTTTGCCGAGCTGCAGTATGTGCATATGCCTTTGCCGGGCGAGCGTTTGGTGGCGTTTCTTAGCGATGGCGCTTTCGAAGAGCAGCGGGGCAGCGACTGGATGTCCCGTTGGTGGCGGGCCGAGGACTGTGGCCTGGTTACTCCGGTGATGATTGCCAACGGTCGCCGGATTGACCAGCAGACCAGTATGGGCCGGCCCCAGGGCATGAAGTGGTTCCGGGATCATCTGGAACTGAACGGATTTGCCCCAGTGGAGATTGATGGCACTGATCCGGCTGCCTTTGTGGTAGGAATTTTCGAGGCGGAAGAACTCCTGCAAGCCGCCAGCACGGCCTTGCAGGAAGGCCGTGCCCAGTATCCGGTGCCCCTGCCTTATGTGATTGCCGAGACCACCAAGGGCTGGGGCTTCCCCGGCGCGGGCACCAACGCCGCCCATAACCTGCCTCTGGGAACCAATCCGGCCAAGGACGAAAACGCCCGGCGCCAGTTCAATGCCGGGGCGCAACTGCTGCATGTGCCCTTGGCGGAACTGAAGGAGGCGGTGGCACAACTGAATCGCCACGACCAACAGCAGCGGCCGAAAGAACGGGATCATGCCCTGGCCAAGCGGGATGTCCCACAGGTGCACTCGCCTCAAATTCAGTGGGCCGTGGGCGATGGATCTGTGTCCCCCATGGATGGGGTGGACCAGTATTTCTGCGACTTGGTGGATGCCAATCCCGAGCTGCGGGTGCGGGTGGGCAACCCGGATGAAATGCGCTCCAACCGCCTTAACCAAAGCCTGGACAAGCTCAGGCACCGGGTCTTGAGGCCGGAAGAGGGAATTGCCGAATCCCTGGATGGTTCGGTAATCACGGCGCTCAACGAAGAAGCGGTGGTCAGCGCGGCGCTCGCCAACAAGGCGGGGCTGAACCTGGTGGCCTCCTACGAAGCCTTTGCGGTGAAGATGCTGGGGGCGGTCCGCCAGGAGATCATTTTTGCCCGTCACCAGAAAGAGGCGGGCCGCCCGCCCCGTTGGGTGTCGGTGCCGGTGATTTCCACCTCCCACACCTGGGAAAACGGCAAGAACGAGCAGTCCCACCAGGATCCCATTATGGCGGAAGCCATGCTGGGTGAAATGGCGGATGTGTCCCGGGTTCTGTTTCCCGTGGACTGGAACTCTTCAGTGGCGGCCATGGATCTGGTGTATCAAACCCGGGGTGCCCTGTTTAACCTGGTGATTCCCAAGCGTCCGCAGCCGAACTGGCTAAGGCCGGAGCAAGCACGTCAGCTGGCCCAGGATGGCGTGATCTGTGTGCATCAGGAAGGCGACTCCAGCAATTTACAGCTCCTGGCGGTGGGAGCCTATCAACTAGCCGAGGCGATGAAGGCTTCCAAGCGCCTGACCCAGGCGGGGATCGCCCACGCGGTTTACTGTCTGCTGGAACCGGGCCGGTTCCGCGCTCCCCGCGATGCCATGGAAGCAGAGTTTTGCAGTGGC
>JAJUGC010000304.1 GCA_029268325.1 Gammaproteobacteria bacterium
ACATTCACCGGCTCTGGGGATTCAATGTCCACCTGGAAAGTGTCCAGGATGACAAGGTGCTCCATCGCTGGAACTACCCGCCCCCCATGTTAAGTGAGGAAGATCTGTTGCAGGACTAAGGCAGCGCCCCGCCCGGGGCGCCAGGCCTCTTTCAGGCGGGACGACGTTGCGGTTTAAAGTGAGACGGTTTCAATACGGGCGAGCAGCTTTTTCATCTGCTCTTCCTGCTTCAACAGGTCTTGCAGGGTATAGCGGTCCAGCACCTGGTAAAAGGCTTCCGTGGCCTGGTGCAAGATGTCCTTGAGTTCACAGGCCGGAACAATGCAGCAACCGGAAGGCTGGTTGCCAAAGCACTCTACCAGTACCGTGTCCTTTTCCGTGTGGCGCACCACCTCACCGATATTGATCTCTTCCGGTGGCCGGGCCAGGCGGATCCCGCCGCCCTTGCCCCGAATGGTTTCCAGATAGCCGTTCAGCCCCAAATGGTGCACCACCTTCATCAGGTGATTGCGGGAAATATTGTACGCCTGGGCAATCTCGCTGATGGTGGACAGGCCTTCCCGATGTACACCCAGGTACATCAAGACCCGCAGTGTATAATCCGAAAATAATGTGAGTCGCATAAGACTACTCCCGACTTTATGGCACCTCTTAAAGATGCATTGCTTATATTGATTATACCAGCAGCCCCGTGCTATAAAACATGTAAATTCGATATATAAAGAGATGTCCCATGGCGAATACAGCTCATCTCTCTAGCGACCAGATCCGCGAAGCCCTGCGGGAAGTCATCGACCCGGAAGTAGGCATCAACATTGTGGATCTGGGCCTGGTCTATCACATTGATCCCACCCCGGACCAGATTACCATCGACATGACCATGACCTCCCCCGCCTGCCCCATGGGCCCCTATATCCAGGACGACGTGGAGCAAACCCTGAAAGATCTGGCGGGAGAATCCACCGCGATCCAGGTCAATGTGGTCTGGGATCCGCCCTGGTCACCGGACAAAATGTCTGACTGGGCCAAATCCTATCTCGGAGCCTAGCGCTCACACTTCCTGAATCCCCTTGAGAACAACCAATAAGGTAGCATGGTGAGCGCTCCCGGACCGATTCTTCGCATTCCCCTACTCGTCATCAGTTTTCTCGCCCTGCTGCTGGGTGTCGGCGCCGGCCTGCAACGCATGGGCTGGACCATCTCGGCCCTGAATCCGGCCCTCAGTATCCAGCACGGCGCCCTGATGATTTCGGGCTTTTTCGGCACCTTAATCAGTCTGGAACGGGCCGTGGCCCTGGGGCGTCTATGGGTCTATGGCGCCCCGGCCCTGTCTGCCCTTGCCAGCCTGCTGCTGATTTCCACCGGCATCGGCCCCTACCCTGTCCTGCTGTATCTGCTGGCCAGCCTGATCCTCAGTGCCGCCTCCTGGCAGGTGTATGCTCGCCACCGGGCACTGTTTACCGCCGTGCTGGCCATTGCCGCCAGCTGCTGGGCGGTTGGCAATGCAGCCTGGCTTGCCGGAGCGGCGCCGCTACAAGTCACCCTCTGGTGGCTGGGCTTTCTGATTCTGACCATTGCCGGCGAGCGTCTTGAGCTGAGCCGCTTTCTGGCGCCCCCCGCCTCGGCCCAAAAGTATTTCCTGGCCGTTACCGCTATTCTGCTGGCAACCCTGGCCATCAGTTTCCAGGCCCCAGTGCCAGGCACCATTGGCTTCGGGGCCAGCCTGATTCTGCTGACCCTGTGGCTGGCCCGCTACGATATTGCCAAGCGCACCGTGAGAATGCCCGGCCTGACCCGCTTTATTGCCATCTGCCTGCTAAGCGCCTATGGCTGGCTGGCCCTGTCGGGCCTCATCATGGTCACCCGAGGGGGTCTCCAACTGGGCACCCTGAGCTATGACGCGGCCCTGCACGGCATCACCCTGGGCTTTGTGTTCGGCATGGTATTCGGCCATGCTCCCATCATCCTGCCCAGTGTGCTGAAGCTGAAGGTAGTCTACTCACTGGTTTTCTACCTGCACCTGGCCCTGCTGCAAGCCTCCCTGCTATTACGGGTCTTTGGTGATCTGGGAGAAATAGTGGAGTTGCGCAGCTGGGGCGGATTGCTGAACGCCGTGGCGATTCTGGTGTTTATGGTGAATACCCTGACCGGGGTGCTGCGGGGCCGGAACAAGGGGCGGACTCTGCGCCGCCCCAGCCGATAAAGCCTGGACTACCAACGCATGGGATACTGAAAGGCAATGAAATGGATGGCGTTCACCAGGAAATGGGTGGCAATGGAACATTCCACCGAACGACTCATCTGATACACCCAGGCATAGGCAAAGCCTGCGACAAAGACCACGCTCAAAGCCTTGGCAGCGGCCTCGCCGGAAAAGACCTTCAATAATCCGAAATGGGCCAGGGCAAAGGCCAAAGCGGTCAGCAGCGTAGCCATGAAAGCGCCGCCGCCTGCGGCTCCCAGACGGTTCATCAGGGGTTGCTGCACCATCTGTCGAAAGAAGATTTCCTCCGCTACACAGACAAACAGCAGATTGACCAGCAAAAACACGGGCGTGTACCAGCCCAGCTTGAAATCCAGCCGCAGCCCCAGCCACCAGGCCAGCGCCACGGGAGCGGCCGCAGCAAGCAGGATCCAGGGCAGGTTGCGCGCCAGCAGTGAGGCCAAGGCGCCACCACTTTTATGGGTATGGATCCACAGGGCAATCAGGATCAGCCCCGCCGCGCCCTTGTCGATGTTGGCGTACTTGGTGTACAGAACCCGGCTATCCCCCAGCCGTTCGCTAATCAGTACCGGACGGGGAAAGCCCGGCACATAATGCAGGGCCAGGGCGATGGCCAGGGCAAAGGTTGCCACATAGCCCAGAATGCGGAGCGGAACTCCCCATTGGCTGGTGTTGGCCATAAACGTGGTCAGCAGCAGAATGCCCAGGGCAGCCAGCGCCATGGGGCCGATCAGCCCCAAGTACCAGCCGACCCCACAGGCCGCCAGCAGGAACACGAGCCATACCGGAAAGCGGGAGCTTCCCCACACCGAGAGAATTCCCGCACCCAACAGGAAAAAAGGAGACAAATTAAGCCAGTAGGCAGACATGGAGCCTTCCTTCACAGTGAGAAATCGACCTGAAGGATAGCCCCCTGCCTCCATTCCGGCAAAGTCTGTCGTGTTACCCTTTGTTCTTCCTAGAATTTCCCATAGAGGATGAACTCGGGGTCCCCCTTGCCTTCCACGGCAGCGATTTCCTCAGTACTCATCAACGACTCCAGGGGCGTCTGGGTAGCCTTGGCGTATTCCGCCAAGACCTGTGCCCAGTTGCAGCGGTTAGCATAGAGCATGCCTGCTTCATCCAGGGTGCCTCCCCGGTTGCGATAGCCCAGGCCAATCCAGTGCTCACAGGAGCGCACCAGCGGCCAAAGGGTGCCGGTCATCACCTCCGGACGGGTATGGCTGAGCAGGATCCGGGTG
>JAJUGC010000305.1 GCA_029268325.1 Gammaproteobacteria bacterium
AAGACCACCTGCTTCTACATGATCGTGGGCCTGGTGCCCGCAGACGCCTGCTCTATCAGCATTGACGGTGTCGACATCACGCCACTTCCCATGCACGGCCGGGCGCGCAAGGGCATTGGCTATCTGCCCCAGGAAGCTTCGGTCTTTCGCAAGCTCAGCGTCGCCGACAACCTGATGGCTATCCTGGAAACCCGCCCGGAACTCAACAAGGAACAGCGGCGCCAGAAAATGGAGGAGCTCCTCCAGGAATTCCATATCACCCACATCCGCAACAGCCTCGGCATGAGCCTGTCCGGCGGCGAAAGACGCCGTGTGGAGATCGCCCGGGCCCTGGCCATGGAGCCCGCCTTCATCCTGCTGGACGAGCCTTTCGCTGGTGTCGACCCCATCTCCGTCAGCGACATCAAGCAAATCATCCTGCACCTGAAATCCCGGGGAATCGGTGTGCTCATCACCGACCACAACGTACGCGAGACCTTGGACATTTGTGAAAAAGCCTATATCGTTAGTGAAGGGCATATTATCGCGAGTGGGTCTCCCGACGATATCCTGAGCAACCAACGGGTCAGGAAGGTTTACCTGGGAGACCAGTTCCGCCTGTAGTCGCCAGGGTCTCGCCGGTAAAGTCCGAGAAGCCCTGAAAAGCCAGGGCAACCTGAAAATCAGGAAGGCCGGGAATCGCCCGGAAGACCGACAAGGCCCGGAGGAGCCGAAGCCCCAACGGGCTTGCCCGGATTGTCCGTGCCAAGGCGGAAATTCCGTAAGCCCCTGTCAGTCTTGGTTTTGCGTCACAACACGGAAAGGCGACTTCCTATTAAACTAAGACTAGACTCTATTGCGTTCGCAGGTCTTTTTTCACTTGAGGCAAAGTATCGGGTGTTAATCGCTTAATGGTTATGAAGACATCTCTGCAGCTAAAAATGGGCCAACAGTTGACGATGACCCCTCAGCTGCAGCAAGCCATTCGCTTACTACAACTGTCGACATTGGACCTCCAACAAGAAATCCAGCAGGCCCTGGACAACAACCCCATGCTGGAGCTTTCCGAGGATGATCATGACACTGACCACGCCTTGGACAACGACTACGAACTCAGTTCACTGCCGGATGGCGAGCTCAAGCCAGAGCGGGATCCGGTTGCAGCCCCCGAGTCCAGCCACGACAGTGATTCCGGAGAAAGCGATGCCGGCGAAAGCGACACACTCTGGACCGAATCCATTCCCAACGACTTGCCGGTAGACACGGCCTGGGACGACATCTACCAGGGCACGGGCAGCATCGGACCGGCAAGCCCTGACGACGATTACGACTTTGAATCCCGCAATTCCGCCGGGGAAACCCTCCAGGACCACCTGCTCTGGCAGCTGAACCTAACACCCATGTCGGACACGGACCGGATCATCGCCCTGGCGATTATCGACTCCGTAGAGCCCGACGGTTATTTGTCCACTTCCCTGGAAGAGATCCATAGCGGCCTGGTGGATAACCACGGGGTTGAGGTGGAGCTGGACGAAATGGCCTGTGTGCTCAAGCGGATCCAGCAGTTCGACCCGCCGGGAGTAGCCTGCCGGGACTTGCAGGAATGCCTGATGATCCAGCTCAACCAGCTGGCGCCGGATACACCCTGGCTGCCTCAGGCCAAACTGGTAGTCAGCCACTACCTGACCCTGCTGGGCAACCGGGACTATGCCCAGCTCATGCGCCGCAGCCGGCTACGGGAAGATGACCTGCGTGAGGTCATCCGCCTGATCCAAAGCCTGAACCCCAAGCCCGGCTCTGTGATCGCCGATTCCAAACCGGAATACATTATTCCCGATGTGATCGTGACCAAGAGCAATGGCCGCTGGAAGGTCGAGCTGAATCCGGAAATTGCACCGCGCCTACGGGTTAATCCCAACTATGCTTCCCTGGTCCGGCGGGCGGACAACAGTGCCGACAACGCCTACCTTCGGGACAACCTGCAGGAGGCCCGTTGGTTCATCAAGAGCCTGCAGAGCCGGAATGAAACCCTGCTCAAGGTGGCAACGCGCATCGTGGAACACCAGCAAGGGTTTCTTGAGTACGGCGAGGAGGCCATGAAGCCTCTGGTGCTGCACGACATTGCCGAAGCGGTGGATATGCATGAGTCCACTATTTCCCGGGTGACCACCCAGAAATACATGCATACGCCCCGCGGCATTTTTGAATTGAAATACTTTTTCTCCAGCCACGTGAGTACCGATACGGGGGGAGAGTGCTCTTCTACTGCGATTCGGGCTATTATCAGGAAACTGATTGCCGCAGAGTCGCCGAAGAAACCTCTGAGCGATAGCAAGATTGCTTCCATGCTGGCAGAGCAAGGCATTCAAGTGGCGCGCAGGACCATTGCCAAATACCGTGAAGCAATGTCCATTCCGCCCTCCAACGAAAGGAAGCGGCTGGTATGAAGCGAACAACAACAATATGAAAAGAATTTGCGCAACCATTTATCCAGGTCAAGGAACCCGGAAAATGATGTGGTAGTATGCGTAAAAAACCGAAGTGTTGAAGTTACTGGACACTTCCCCCGCTCAATGATGAAAGAAGGTACAGGAGCATCTTATGCAGCTGAACATTAGCGGTCATCAAGTCGAGTTAACGGAGGCTCTGAAAGGCTATGTGGAGAACAAATTTCAGAGGCTGGAGCGACACTTCGACCAAATTATGAGTGCGCAGGTAATCCTGACCATCGAAAAACAACGCCAGATCGCCGAAGCGACGATCCGCATCAGCGGTGCCGATCTCTTTGCCCGCGCCGAGGCAGAAGACATGTACGCAGCCATTGACGAACTGGCCGACAAACTCGATCGCCAGATCCTCAAACACAAGGAAAAATCTGTCGATCGCATGCAAAGGGTGACCAACCGATAACTCCCATGACTGAAACGTCTATTTCCTTGCAAGCAATCCTCTCTCCCGCGCTCACCCGCTGTGGTGTGCCGGGAGGCAGCAAGAAACGCATTTTGGAAACCATCGCCCAGTTGGTTGCCGAGCACTATCCGTTCCTGGATGAGAATGCGATCTTCAACAACCTGGTCTGCCGAGAACGCCTCGGCAGCACCGGGATCGGCCAGGGCATTGCCATTCCCCACTGTCGACTTGAGAACTGTGACCGGGTAATTGGTGTGCTACTGACCCTGGAGCAAAAAATTCCGTTCGACTCCATCGACAATGAGCCAGTAGACTTACTTTTTGCCCTGATCGTTCCCCAGGAAGCGACCAGCGAGCACCTGGATTTGCTAAGCCAGCTCGCAGAGAAGTTCAACGACCGCAGTTATTGCGAAAAACTGCGTGCTTGCCGCAGTGACGCCGAGCTCTATGAGCTCGTAGCCTCCGGCAAGAACGATACAATCTAGTTTGGCCCATAAGAGCACCGCCCCTATGCAGCTGATCATTGTCAGC
>JAJUGC010000306.1 GCA_029268325.1 Gammaproteobacteria bacterium
CCACAGCCCCTGCTCTTTACAATAGGCTTCCACCAATTCAATGGTTTCCTGTGGGCGCCCTGTCAGGCGCAAGTACTTGATGGTTTCCTGATCAATGGGAAAAAAGCCGCAAGTGGCGCCATATTCCGGCGCCATGTTACCAATGGTCGCCCGGTCTGCCAGGGTAAGATGGCTCAGGCCGGGCCCGCAAAACTCGACGAATTTGCCCACCACGCCCCGCTGACGCAACATCTGGGTGATGGTCAGCACCAGGTCTGTGGAGGTCACGCCCTCCTGCAAACGCCCGCTCAGACGTACACCCACCACCTCGGGAAGCAGCATGGACACGGGCTGGTTCAGCATGGCGGCTTCCGCCTCAATGCCCCCCACCCCCCAGCCCAGCACCCCCATGCCATTGATCATGGTGGTGTGAGAGTCCGTGCCCACCAGGGTATCCGGGTAAGCGATCATCTTGCCGTCGGCAGCTTGGGACGACCAAACACCTCGTCCCAGGTATTCCAGGTTCACCTGGTGACAGATGCCCGTACCCGGGGGCACCACCCGGAAATTGTCGAAGGCAGTCTGGCCCCAGCGCAGGAACTCATAACGCTCCCGGTTGCGCTCCATCTCGATCTCTTCATTTTTCTGGCGCGCCTCGGGAGTACCAAAGCGATCCACCATAACCGAGTGGTCGATCACCAAATCCACCGGAATCAGTGGATTGATCTTGCTGGGATCTCGCCCGGCCTTGGCCACGGCGTCCCGCATGGCGGCCAGATCGACCACCGCCGGCACCCCGGTGAAGTCCTGCATCAGCACCCGTGCAGGACGGTATTGGATTTCCCGGGAGGAAGAGTGATTTTCCACCCATTGGTCGAGGGCCTGGATATCCTCAGTGGTGACTGTTGTCCCGTCCTCGAACCGAAGCAGATTCTCCAGCAGGATCTTGAGTGAAAATGGCAGTCGGTCAATTCGAGAAAGGCCGCTGTCGCGTGCGGCCTTCAGGCTGAAATAGTCATAGGAGCGACCGCCAACCTTCAGTTCACGGCGGGTTTTAAGCGAGTCTTGTCCAATGGCTGTCACGTTGCTTCTCCTGACGATTGCTCAGTGCAGTCGCTGTTCGAGCACGAATTCATCCCGGCCGAATCCAGACGCCTGGTTCCCGCCGAAGCTGTCACCGATACATTAAACAGTGGCGTTGGGGAGTTATCGAACCGGGAAAAACAAGCTAAAGTGCTATTTCTGGTAGCATGCCTTCCATTCCTCGTAAGGCATTCCGTAGATCAATTGTCGGGCATCGGGATCAGGAATATCCAGGCCCCGACTCTCTGCTTCTGCCCGGTACCACTTGGCCAGGCAGTTGCGGCAAAACCCGGCCAGGTTCATCAGGTCGATATTCTGTACTTCCGTGTGTTCCTGAAGGTGCTTGACCAACCGGCGAAACACCGCCGCTTCAATTTCAGTCTGTACCAGGGGGTGTTGGGGTTGGACGTCCATCATGCTCTCCTTGTAGTGATCAGAGATCATTGTCCATAGTCCTACCCCCGGTGCAAGGAGGTGACATGGGCTTGCCTTTACCGAGGCTCCGGAGCCGGCAAGGCCTGGGGCGCCTGCCCCCGTACCTGATGCACATACCAGGGAAGCAGTTGCTGATAGACTTCCGAGCGGGTCAAGAGCTCAATATGCCCTACTCCCTGAAGCACTGCCCGTGTCACCTGCCCGGGCTGCTCCTGGTCGGTACCGGTCCGCGGCTGGAGGGCGCTACCCGGACTCACCAACCCGTCTCCCACCAGTTTGGAAGCCGGCCCCCGTGTGGATTGCCCCAGGGTCGAGGCCACCAACAAGTAATTCACATCGGGAATCAGCGGAATCGGCTGGGGCACGAAAGACTCCAGGGAATCCCGATCCCGGCCGTGCCAGTCTTCCTCCACCAGACTGCCATGGCGCAGATCCTTGATACCCACACTGCGCAACCGGCCGATCTGGGACAAGGGCAAGGAATAAGGCGTCACCGTCAGCAGATGGCTGAACCAGTTGCCGATATGCTCCAGGTGGGCTCCCTGGTGGGGTGAACCCAGGGTGCAGATCCCCCGCAAATAGCCGGTCCATCGGTATTGGGCGCGCAGGGCGTAATGGCCGGCGCTGCGGGCAACCAGCCCGCCCATGCTATGCCCGACCACAGTCAGGCTTTCGACAGGTACCGGGTAGGACTCTACCAGCTCCTCCAGCAGGCGTGCCAGTTCCTGACCATTCTCATAGATATGGCGCCCGGTGTTATAACGCAACCAAAGGGAAGTGCAGCCTGCCTCCGCCTCTAGGCGAGCGCCGAAACTTGGTTCCTGGTCTTTCGACCAGCCGAGCTCGTTCATACCCAGGCCATGCAAAAACAGGACAATATGGGGTGAAGGCGTTTTCAATGCTTCCGCCAAGGGTTCTGGCGCCAACGGCAGGGACTGCCCATGGCGATGAAACCCCATGGCAATGGTCCAGGGATGCCCCTCTCGCTCAAAATGATCACCGAACGCGCCATTGAAGGCACTCACCAGATGGAGCTGCCAGGATTCAAGGGGCCCCTCGGCGGCCTCCTGCTGCCCCATGGCCAAAATCGCCTCGGCACTGGAGCCCGCCAACTGCGCGATTTCCCGGATACTGCGATAGACCAGCCGGGTGATCATGGGTACAGGAGCTGGAACCGGTGCCAACACGGCCACCTGGTTCAACACGGCACTGTGGACACCCTCTACCACCTGACTGCCGCCCATGACCAGCGTTTTCAGGCTTTTCACCGCGCCCTGCAGAAAGGTTCCTCGAGATTCCATGGCCTAACTCCTCCATTGATGCAGTCGCCTTTGTCGCCGGGCTGGATTTGGCAGCCCACTCAGTGAACACTTGTACACCGATAATGCCCTGAAAAACCTTCCACCGCAAGAGGCGCGTTTATGGGTTAAGCCTTACTGAAGCGGACGCAAGGCCTCGACCACAGCCTGTTCCCGTTGCACCATAAGCTCTCCCAGCTCTTCAGCCTTTTTATCAGAAAGGATCTGCTCCGCCTTGGGAAAGACTTCCTTCTCCTCATCCTCCACATGGTGTTCCACCAACTCCTTCAAAAAGTGGAACTTGGCCAGCCACTGGTCATTGCCTTTCGGGATGGTGTCCAGCTCATCGAGCAGCATGGCGATCATCCGGTGCTCGTTAAAGGCCTCCAGCACGTCCTCCTTCAGGTTATGATGGGATTGGATACTGGTATAGAACACGGCCTCTTCCACCTTGGCATGGGCAAAGAGCTCATTTTTAAGCTGCATGAATAACTTTTTACGAGTGCTGGTGGCTCCTGTTGAGGTCTTGCCGATCTTTTCCATGAGCTGCTTGATCTTGTCGTGGTCTTCCTTGAGTTTGGCATAGATATCCATTGCACCTTCTCCTCTCTATTCCA
>JAJUGC010000307.1 GCA_029268325.1 Gammaproteobacteria bacterium
AGGCCGCCGGCGAGCATGATGATGATAGCAATAACCCATGCGAAGACGGGTCTGTCGATAAAAAAGCGTGCCATTATGCTCCCCTGTTACTGCGTGGCGCTGGCGACAGTGTCGGTAGGTTCAGCGGCTTGAGGATTGGCCTCCACCACCCGGACCTGAATACCGGGCTGGATTTTCTGCAAGCCCTCAACGATAACCTGGTCGCCCTCTACCAGACCGCCTTCCACCAGCCATTTGTCGCCGATGGTGCGGCTCACCTGCACCGGACGCACCTCAACAGTGTTGTCTTTGCCAATCACCAGGGCGGACGTGTTGCCCCGAGGATCACGGGCAATGCCCTGTTGGGGCACCAGCAAGGCATTCTGACGAATGCCGGTGCCCACATTGGCCCGCACGTACATACCGGGCATCAACAGGCGATCCGGGTTGGGGACGACCACCCGCAATGAAAACTTGCCCGTAGAAGGTTCAACGGTCATCTCAGAGAAAGCCAGCTTGCCGGAATGCTCATACTCGCTGCCGTCTTCCAGCAGGATGGTGACAGGAACCTCTTCAAGTCGCTCGAGGCTGCCTGCGGCAATGGCCTTGCGCATCTGCAGCAGCTCACTGCTGGACTGGGACAGATCCACATAGATGGGATCAAGTTTGTGCACCGTGGCCATGGCCTGTGCCTGGTTGGTAGTAACCAGAGCGCCCTGGGTGACATAGGACTTGCCGATAAAGCCACTGATGGGTGCGGTAATCCGACTGTAGTTCAGCGTTACCTGAGCGCTAGCCACAGCAGCTTCTGCCACTTTCACTTCTGCTTCCGCCTGCAGCAAGGCAGCCTGGGCGTCATCATTTTCCTGCTGGCTGACCGCATCGATCTTCACCAGTTCCGCAGTACGCTGAGCGGTAATACGGGCTCTTTCCAGCACTGCCTTGGCCCGTGCCAGAGAAGCCTTGGCACTGTTCAGCGTGGCGACATAAGTGTCGTCTTCGAGCTGGTACAGGGGCTGGCCTGCCTCCACAAAGCTGCCTTCGGTAAACAGGCGCTTCTGGATAATGCCGCTGACCTGGGGCCGCACTTCAGCAACCAGGGATGCAGCGGTACGGCCTGGCAGTTCGCGGGTGAGCGTGACGGGCTCCGCCTTCATGGTCACCACAGTGACCTCTGGCGCGGGAGCTTGAGCCTGGGCTTGTGCCTGAGACTCGGCCTGATCTCCTTGTACACATCCCGACAACGCAAAGACGCCCAGCGTCAGTCCAATTAAAGCTGCACGGGACAGCGAATTACGTGAAGACATGACAAACCTCATTCAGGGATATGCACATGATGACGTGCTTTGGAAACAGAAAAGGAAGCATAGAGTGAACGATCATTCTACTTTTTGCAATAGGTGCGATACACCTATTTTTCCTTATAAATCTTATTTTCTCTGGCCCCGGCTTTTGGCTATAACGCTAAGTGACGCACCACTCACCTTGCCCCCTCCCACAACGCTGAATCCACCTTGGAACAGTTATGGCGAAGCGGGAACCCATCAAAAACAAAAGCCCCTGGCCAACCCTCATCTGACCGGTGACAGAAATTGAGGCTCAGTTGATTGATGGGGCAACAAAGAGCGTCGCAAGCACACCAGCCAACTTCCAGTCGACGATTGCCAACAATGACGGGAGAAGTTGCGGCGTACAGCCAGGGAATCACAAGAAACCATGGAATCGTCCCAGAGGGACATTACAGCCCAGTGAAAACCGGGAGCGGCTAACGGAAAAAAGTAGCACCTCTCCATAACCGCAGGGGATCAGACAGCTTAGGGCTGCAACAGTTCCATTACCGCAAAAAGATCTGTGGCCAGAGTCTGATCCTGGTTCAGTCCGTGGCAGGTCCGCAGTCGGAGCCAAGCCACAGGAACTCCTCCGTCTGGCGGGCCTCAACCGGCTCTTCATGCACACCGGCACCGCCAAAACCTGCCAGATCCACCCGGGATACGCCCACGCTGCGGATGTCGGTCAGGATCTTTTTCGAATTGATGATGCGCATTTCGCCGGTGACTTCACCAATAAAGCCCCCCTTGGGAGCATTGCATTTTGCCTTGAATGAATAGGTTGAGCCTTCAAGCTGTCCCGTTGGCGCCTCGCAGTGCTCAAGCAGACCCTCCTGCAAGTCACGCAGCCAGTTCTCTGGCTGGGTAAAGGCGACCACCTCCTCCCGGGATACACAGAATGTTGAGTCATGCGGCTCCTCATCATCCATGGCCTCCCGCATCATGGCCCGAAGCTCTTCGGGCTGGCTGGCAACCAGCTCTTCTTGCAACTGCTGCAAGGCTTTCAGCATATCCTGGCCGTTAACCACGGAAGTGGTGTTTGCCTGCCACAGACCAGGCTCCGGCGTGGGTTTTAAACGATCTGCATGGACAGCACTACTGAGCAGGACAAGGCTTAGGGAGGGGATCAGGTATCGCATGGGCACTCCTGTTGCAAGTATCGACAAGCCATACATGGCCTTTGAAACCGATCACTATGATCGTCAGGCCCCAGACCGGCAAGCGCCACTGCCGCCAAATGCGGACTCGGCCTCAGTATGGGGAGAAGCGCTGTAGCTTATCTGGATGAAAGTTTGTGCGCCTAGCCACACAAGATCCTTATCCAATTGCTATTGAATGGGGTGACGAAAACACTGCGATAGGGATTCATATCCCTGATATTCCCGATGCAGTCACTGCTGGGGACACTTTCGAGGAAGCTTACCGGGCCGCTGTGGAAGTTGCCCATCTTCGTTTGGAAGAACTGGCGGAAGAAGGCGCTGAGATTCCCCTCCCCCAACCGATCAACAAGCACCGCTCCAATCCAGACTTTGCTGGCTATGGCTGGGGGATGATCGAGATTGATATTACGCCATATTTAGGCGCCACTGAAAAAGTAAATGTCACACTGCCCGGGGCTGTCGTGCGCAAAATTGACGAACATGTGAAGCTACATGGAATCAAGAGCCGCTCGGCCTTTCTGGCGGATGCCGCCTTGAAAGCCATCTCAGCTCATTAAGCCCCTTTCACCCACGGTCTGTTATCCCAAATCCTGTCGGAGAGATCAGCCTCCCCCTCTCCTGCCTGTGACGGGGAATCAACGCCTGCCTCAAGTAATAGCCAAGAGATCGCCTCACCCACTTAAGGCGATTTAGATCCAGTTGGTTTGCCATGACACAAAAGCTAAAAGAAGTAGCTCCAGCGGGCAGGAATGTATTGGGAATATTTTTGGGAGTTTTGAAAAAGCGCCCTATCTCAAGGGCGCTAAGTCCTTGATTTAGATGGTTCCGGAAACAGGAATCGAACGGGCCCGCCCAGGGCTGCGACCTACGCAAAAGCAGCAGGTTCGTCTTTCAAGCAGCTCCAGGACTTTAAACGAACCACTTTTATTTGCTGACAGGAATGG
>JAJUGC010000308.1 GCA_029268325.1 Gammaproteobacteria bacterium
AAAACAGCCCAAACTCTTCCAGTATGTCTTTGAGCATCGGGACAAGCGCTCGGTGGCGGCCATGTTGGATACTGCCAGCATGAAGCCGGTGTTCCATGTGTCGTCCAAGTATCCGGCCCGGCTGAAATGTGCCGCGCTGGTGGCGCCTGTGGCCAAGCATCCGGTCAACCCTAATGCCGTACTGGTTTATGACTTGCGCGTTGATCCGACACCGCTGGCCCGGCTCTCGGTAGAACAGATCCGGGAGCGGATCTTTACTCCCCAAAGCGAAATGGGGGAAGGCGTGGAGCGGATTCCTCTAAAGGCCATCCATACCAATAAATGTCCCATCGTGGCACCGGCGGCCATGCTCAAGAGCTTGTCACCGACCCAACTGCAAGAAATGGAGCTGGATGGCGACCGCCTGCGGGCCAACCTGGCCAAATTGAGGGCGATTAGTGGGCTGGCGGACAAAGTGGCCCAGGTGTTCCAACCCGTGGAAGAGCGTACAACAGATGATCCGGACCTGATGCTCTACAGCGGCGGCTTCTTTTCAGCACAAGACAAGCAGTGGATGGAGTTTATCCGCAACCAGTCACCGGATGTGTTGGGCGATTTGGAAATCCAGCGGGACGACAGCCGCCTTGCGGAAATGCTGTTCCGCTACCGGGCCCGAAACTATCCGGAGACCCTTAGCGGGGAAGAAGCGGAGCGCTGGGAGCAGTATCGTTATTATCGGCTGACGGATCCCAATGGTGGGGGCAGCATCGTGCTGCAAGATTATTTCCGCCAGATCGAGGAGCTGATGCAAAAGCCGGATTTGACGGCGCGAGACCGGGGAATCCTCCAGGACCTCTATTTCTATGGAGAGTCGGTGATTCCGGTAGCTTATTAAAACTCAGGGCCACCTGCGGAAGTAGAGGTAGACCCGCGTGTCTGCCCGCGACCCTTCAGGCCCCGGATGAATCCTGCCGGACTCTCCCAAATCACCCAGTCAATAAAAACGGCGCGACCATGACTAGTGCGCGCCGTAGGCTTTCGTTGAATAAATCTCTGGCTAACGATTGGGAAAGAGCCCGTTAACCTCAATCAGTTGCTTCTTGCTCTCTACTTTCCTGAACCCTTCCGGGCTCCAGGCCGCTTCGGCTTTGTCCGCATCCCTGAACTGGCTGTAAGCCAACAGGCTGGTGGGGTTCGCCAAAATCTGATTTTCATAGAGCTCAATCAGCTCCGCCTTGTCCAGAGTGGCTACTTCCATGGCGATCCGTTCCAGAGTATCAAAGCGGTAGTTCTTCTCATCGATATTAAGCCAGAACCGCTCTGACTTTTCTGTCAGGGTGGTGGGTTGCTGGAGTAGGTTTGCCATCAGGGACTGACGGTGCTGTTCATAGACTTCATCGGGTAGTACCTTGAGTTGCTCAGCCGCCTGTTGGAGAAAGCTCCAAGTGGCCTCTTTCAGTTGCTCCGGTGTGGCGCCGGGCGATTGCACCACGAAGGCCAGGGCCGGTACTTCCAGCAGAGTCATAGGGGTGGAAAACACCACATAGCCCAGTTGGCGTTCGGTTCTTAGCTCGTGGTAGTAGGGGGCACTGAACAGTTGGGCAAGCAGGCTGTATTGGGCCCTGGTCCGGTATTCCCGGTCTGGCGCCTGGAACAACCAGGTAAAGCCTGTATCCCGGTGCTCAAGGGCCAGGCCTTGGATCCAGTTGCTGCCCCGTTGCAAGCTCACCACCTGACTTCGCTCCACCGGGACAAACTTTGCCTTGTCTGCCAGTTTTTCGGCGACCAACCGGGTCATTTCCAGGGCTTGCTCTTGGGAGAAGTTGCCATGGGCCAGGGTGACCGTGGTCATTTCTCCTAACAGATCGGGGATAAAGGCCGCCAAATCTTCATAGCGAACGCTTTGCAGTGCTTGCAGCAGTTCCTGCTCTGTCCAGTAGGGCTCAAGCAGCAGTTTGCGTACTTCTGAGAGGGTGCGCTCATAGGGCCGGTATTGCTGGGCATTTTCCAGCTTGCGGCGCAGGTTGTCATAGGCGATCTCAAAACGCTCCGGTGTCGGTTCCAGGGCGGTGAGTCGGTCGAGAATGTCATTCAGAAAGATTTGCTGTTTGTCGCTATAGCCTTCCAGGCGGATGGTAAAGCCTCGCAGGTGCTTGTAAATCCGGTAATTCAGGCCGGCCAGTGCGGCTGGATACACATATTCATTCAGCTGGTCATCGGCCAGTTGCACGAACAGCTCCGTCAGCACGGCATTGCGGGGCGAAGTGTTGGCAAGAGGCGAGCGGACACTTAGGTAGAAGTTGCCGCGAGGTGTCCCAAAAGAGGTGTCCTGCATATACCAGGCTTGCAGATTGGCCTTGGAGGGCAGGCGGGCAGGCTCCGGCATGTCAGGCTGGGGCCGCATGTCCAGGTTGTTGGGGACAAAGGGGTTGGGCTCCGGCATGTGCATGGCACCGGCCAGGGCTGTTGGAGTGATGTTTTGCCGCTCGGCTTCTGTCAACGGGCGGTAGCTGTAAGGTGCCTGGTACCAGGCGGTTTCCCGGTCGGTGTCCACACCTTTGGCCATCAGGCTGATCAATACGTTGTCTGGTGTCAGGTAGGTCAGTAGCTCCTGATAGAGCTTGGGGTCATACCGGTCCATAAGGTAGGGGGCAACCAGCACCTCTTTGGCAGAGTAATGCCGCATCCGGGAGGCCAAATAGCTGGTGTAATGGATCGGCGCGGCCTTTTCCTGGAAGCGGAAGTCGACATCCAGCAGCTTGGCCTGCTCGTCAAAGCGCCACCGGTCAATGCCTTGCTGGCGAATCAGGCCAATGTATTGGAAGGTGGCCCGGATCACCTGGGGATAGTGCTTTAATCCTTCCTGGGTCAGGCTCAGATTGATGCTCAGGGCGGATTCTTCCTGATTGTCCAGGGCCATGCCGGCCACTAGGGAATTGGCCCAGCCTTGCTTCTTGAGCCAGGACAGCAGGCTGCCTTCCCCTTCATGGCCGATCAGGTTGGTGAGATAGTATTCCGGCTTGGCCCGGTAATGGGGCTTGATGGAGGGCATGGGGAAGATCAGCGACAGGGTGCGCTGTTCCATGATGGGCTCCACGGTCAGCAGCGCAGGTAAGGTGCATGGTGTGATCAAGGGGACCTTGACTGGTTGATTGGCTACATCCCGGTTGGGAACTGCCGAGAATTTTTGCCGGGCCCACTGCTCCAGGGTATCCAGATCCTCCTTGCCATAGATCACCAGTCGCATTTGATTGGCAGAATAGTGGCGCTCGTAGAACTCCAGCATGGCGTTGCGAATGGTGCGGCCTTCCCGGTCTGCCAGGGTTTCTAGATTGCCGACGGAAAAATTGGAAAAAGGGTGTTCGGGATTGACTACTTCTTTTAGGGCGGAATAGAAGCGGCGGCCGTCGTCCCTAAGCCCTGAAGTGA
>JAJUGC010000309.1 GCA_029268325.1 Gammaproteobacteria bacterium
AACAAGGGCGAGAGCATCCGCGTCTTCCCCCTGTCCAACTGGACCGAGCTGGATATCTGGCAGTACATCCACCTGGAAAACATCGACATTGTCCCTCTGTACTTTGCCGCGGAACGTCCCGTGGTGGAGCGGGATGGCGCCCTGATCATGGTGGACGACGAGCGCATGCCGCTCAAACCCGGAGAGACGCCCATGAAAAAGATGGTGCGGTTCCGCACCCTGGGCTGCTATCCGCTGACGGGTGCCGTGGAATCTACCGCCGCCACGCTGCCGGACATTATTCAGGAAATGCTGCTGACCCGCAGCTCCGAACGTCAGGGCCGGGTCATTGACCACGACCAGGCGGGCTCCATGGAACAAAAGAAACGGGAAGGCTATTTCTGACCGCAGCGGCCGTCGCCCGCAACGGCCGGGAACTCCGGCACCAGACCAAATTTGGCACCAGCGGACATGGGCCGCAGGAGCAACGGGATTAGAAGAGTACGAACATGTCACACCAATCCGAGCTGATCAGTACCGATATCAACGCCTACCTCAAGCAGCATGAACAGAAGGAACTGCTGCGGTTTCTGACCTGTGGCAGCGTGGACGATGGCAAAAGCACCCTGATCGGGCGCCTGCTGCACGACTCCAAGATGATCTATGAAGACCATCTGGAAGCCATCAAGAAAGACAGCGCCAAAGTAGGTACCACCGGCGACCGCCCGGACCTGGCCCTGCTGGTGGACGGCCTGCAGGCGGAGCGGGAACAGGGCATCACCATTGATGTGGCCTACCGCTATTTCTCCACCGCCAAGCGCAAGTTCATCATTGCCGACACCCCTGGCCATGAGCAGTACACCCGGAACATGGCCACCGGCGCCTCTACCGCCGACCTGGCCATCATCCTGATGGATGCCCGCAAAGGGGTGCTGACCCAGACCAAGCGCCACAGTTTTATTGCCTCGCTCCTGGGCATCCACCATATCGTGGTGGCGGTCAACAAAATGGACCTGGTGGACTACAGCGAGGAGCGCTTCAATGAACTGCGGGCGCAATACCTGGCCTTCAGCGAAAGCCTGAACCTGCCCAATATCCACTTTGTGCCCATTTCCGCCCTGGAAGGGGACAACGTGGTTAACGCCAGTGAACATACTCCCTGGTATCAGGGCCAGACCCTCATGGAAATCCTGGAGACGGTCGAGATTTCCAAGGCCAAGAACATGGAAGATTTCCGCTTCCCGGTGCAATACGTCAACCGCCCCAACCTCAACTTCCGGGGCTATTGCGGCACCGTGGCCTCTGGCGTTATCCGCAAGGGCGACACCATCCAGGTACTGCCCTCCGGCATGACCAGCACCGTCAAGGAAATCGTCACCTTTGATGGGGAGCTGGAAGAAGCCTTTACGGACCAGTCGGTCACCCTGACCCTGACCGATGAGATCGATATCTCCCGCGGGGACATGATCGTCAAGCCAGACAACCTGCCGGCGGTCTCCAACCGGTTTGTGGCGACCCTGGTGTGGATGGCGGAACAGCCCCTGCAAATTGGCAAGCAGTACTACATCAAGCTGGGCAACAGCCTGATCAGCGGCATGGTCAGCAAAATCCGCTACCAGACTGACGTGAACACCCTGGAGCGGGAAGAAGTCGATGAGCTGAATCTCAACGGCATCGGCCTGTGCGAGTTCACCCTGAACCAGCCGGCGGTCTTCGACCCTTATCAGCAGAACCGGGCGACCGGCGCCTTTATCGTGATTGACCGGCTGACCAACGTCACCATCGGTGCCGGCATGGTGGAAAGCGCGGCTGCGGGCACGTCCGTGGAAGACTTCAAGCCGGTCTCCGAGCAAGAGCGCCAAAACCGCCTGGACCAAAAGCCCTTCCTGGTGCTGACCCGGGGCAAAATGGCCGACAAGCTGGCCTATGCGGTCGAACGGTTCCTGTTCGACGCGGGCAAGACTTCCCTGGTGGTGGAAGATCCCAGCGTGGAACGTCGCCAGGAAGCCGCCCACTGGCTCACCCGCGCCGGCTTGATTGCCATTGTCCCGCTGGCCGAGGGCGAAACCCTGCCGGCCAAGGAAGCGTTCAGCGTTGCGGCCGATGCGGACGAAACCTTGAGCGATGCCATCCAACAGCTGGCAGAGCAGCTCCGTAACAACAAACTGCTCTAAGCAGAACCGCACCGTTCAGACATGCGGTACCCCCTGCCCCTTCCGCCCACCGGGTGTGAAGGGGCTTCTTTTTTCAAGACTCTTAACGCCGGGCTTTGGACAGGGATGCGGACAACGCCTCCAGGCAACGATCCACATGATCGGGCCGACAGCCGTTGCCCATGAGCCCGATCCGCCAGATCTTGCCTTTCATCGGCCCCAGACCGGCACTGATTTCCAGCCCGAAGCCCTCCAGCATCAGGCTTCGAACCCGGGCATCATCCACTCCTTCCGGAATCTTCACCACATTCAGCATGGGAAGCCGCGCGGCGGGCTCCACCATCAACTCCAGCCCCAGGCTTTCCAGACCATCCCGCAAGCGTTCATGCATGGCCCAATGGCGCGCCCAGGACTGTTCGAGCCCCTCTTCCAGCAGCATGACCAGGGCTTCGTGCAAGGCGAACAAGGCATTGATCGGCGCGGTATGGTGATACACCCTCTGCTCCCCTTCCTGCCAATAGCCCATCACCAACTGCATATCCAGAAACCAGCTTTGGATGGGGTGCCGGCGCTCCAGAATCGCCTGACGGGCCCGCTCGCTAAAGGTAATGGGCGACAGGCCGGAAACACAGGACAGGCACTTCTGGGTACCGCTATAGACGACATCCGCCTGCCAGTCATCCGCCAACACGGGCATGCTGCACCAGGACGTGACCGCATCCACCAGGCTCAGGCAACCATGTTCCCCAGCCAGCCGGCACAGGGTCTGGGCATCACTGGCCGCGCCGGTGGAGGTTTCCGCATGGACAAACGCCAGCACCTTGGCATCCTGATGGCGGGCTAAGGTATCGGCCACTTTCTGGGGATCAACGGCCTTGCCCCACTCTTCCTCCACCAAGGCGACTTCACAGCCCATCCGCACCGCATTGGCCGCCATGCGTTGGCCAAACACCCCGTTGACGCAAACCACCACCTTATCGCCCGGCTCCAGCAGGTTGGCAAAGGCCGCCTCCATACCGGCCGAGCCCGGCGCCGAGATAGGCAGGGTCAAAGCGTTCTCCGTAAAGAAGCTGGCCTGCAGCATTTCCTTCACCTCATCCATGAGGCGAATGAACTCCGGATCCAGATGCCCAATGGTGGGCCGTGACAGCGCTGCCAGTACACGGGGGTGGATATCGGAAGGGCCAGCTCCCATCAAAATCCGCTGGGGTGGCGTAAAACTTTGTACTTTCATGACTTGTCATCCTTATTCT
>JAJUGC010000310.1 GCA_029268325.1 Gammaproteobacteria bacterium
AAAATCCCCCCTCACCCCCCTTTAACAAAGGGGGGGAAGGTTTAGCTGAGACTTAGCGATCGTACAAAATCACCGACCGAATGCTCTTGCCTTCGTGCATCAGGTCGAAGGCCTTGTTGATGTCTTCCAGGCCCATGGTGTGGGTAATGAAGGTATCCAGCTCGAATTTGCCGTTGAGGTAGTCTTCCACGTAGCCGGGCAGTTCACTGCGGCCCTTGACGCCACCGAAGGCGGAACCGCGCCACACCCGACCGGTGACCAGTTGGAACGGACGGGTGCAGATTTCCTCGCCGGCACCGGCCACACCGATGATCACTGATTCCCCCCAGCCCTTGTGGCAGCACTCCAGGGCCGAGCGCATCACGTTCACGTTGCCGATACATTCGAAGGAGTAATCCACACCGCCGTCGGTCAGATCGACGATGACTTCCTGAATGGGGCGGTCATAGTCTTTGGGGTTGATGCAATCGGTGGCACCCAGTTGCTTGGCGATCTCGAACTTGGCCGGATTGATGTCGATGGCGATGATGCGGGACGCCTGGGCCTGGACTGCACCAATGATGGCGGACAGCCCGATACCGCCGAGACCGAAAATGGCCACGGTGGAGCCCGGCTCTACCTTGGCGGTGTTGCGGACCGCGCCGATCCCCGTGGTGACACCACAACCCAGCAGACAGACTTTCTCCAGGGGAGCGGCCTTGTTGATCTTGGCCACGGAGATTTCCGGCAGCACTGTGTATTCGGAGAAGGTAGAGGTGCCCATGTAATGGTAGATGGGCTTGCCGTTCAGGGAGAAGCGGCTGGTGCCATCGGGCATCAGGCCTTGGCCCTGGGTGGCCCGGATGGCTTGGCACAGGTTGGTCTTGCCGGACAGGCAGAACTTACACTTGCCGCACTCGGGCGTATACAGGGGAATCACATGATCGCCGGGCTTCACAGAGGTGACGCCTTCGCCCACTTCTTCCACGATGCCACCACCTTCGTGACCCAGAATAGCCGGGAACACGCCTTCGGGATCGGCGCCGGACAGGGTGTAGGCATCCGTATGGCAGACACCGGTGGCCACGATGCGCACTAGTACTTCACCGGCCTTGGGACCCTGAACCTCTACCTCTTCGATTTCCAGCGGGCGTTTGGCAGCCCAGGCAACAGCAGCACGGGATTTGATCATGGTGTTTCTCCTGTAAGAGACAAGGGCTTCCCACTCCTCTTCTGGGGGGGGAGCTCTGGTTGTTGGGTGAACTGAGCCTAACAGACTGTTAGTGTAATCATTGCGAATAAGGTAAATAATAGAGCTTCTAGCAAAACATTATTGCAGTACAGCAATAATCGAGGGTGTATGAGTCGTTGGGATGGGATCGAAGAATTCGTGGCTGTGGTGGAGACTGGCAGTTTTTCCGCAGCGGCCACTCGCCTGGGGGTGTCCTCCTCCCATATCAGCCGCCAAGTGGCCCGGGTGGAGGACCGCTTGCAGGCGCGCCTGTTCAACCGGACGACACGGCGGGTGTCGCTAACCGAGGCGGGGCAGACCTTTTACCGGCATTGTCAGCAACTGATCGAAGCCCGGGACGAGGCATTTTTGGCGATCCATGATCTGCAGGGTGAGCCCAAGGGGCTGTTGCGGATGACCTGCGCCGTAACCTACGGTGAGATGTATATCGTACCCCTGGTGAATGAGTTTGTGTCCCGTTATCCGGGGCTGCAGGTGGATATCCAACTGAGTAACCGCACCATCGATATTGTTCAGGAAGGCTTTGACTTGGCCATCCGACTCGGGCGTCTCACGGAATCGCGGCTGGTGGCAACCCGGATTGCGCCGCGGGTTATGTATCTCTGTGCCGCTCCTGGCTATCTGGAACGTTACGGCACCCCTCATAGCCTCTCGGAACTGGGTCGGCACAACTGCTTGATCGGTAACTCAGATACCTGGATATTCCAGGTGGATGGGCAGGAGTACCTGTTCAAAGCCCGGGGAAACTGGCGCTGTAACAGCGGGCGCGCCCTGCTGGACGCCACCCTGCGGGGATTTGGTCTGTCCCAGTTGCCGGACTACTACGTGCAGGAATATCTGCGCACGGGTGAGTTACGGTCTTTGCTGGAGGCTCATCAGCCGCCCCATACGGCGGTGTGGGCGGTGTATGCGGCGCGTCGGCATCTGTCGCCCAAGGTACGGTTGCTGGTGGATTTCCTGAAGGTGGAGTTGGCGAAGTTGCCCATTTATCAGCAGGCGTCTGCCTGAGCGGGTGTTCGGGCCTCGATTTGTCCGGGACGACCCAATAGTTGGTTTCTCGTACCGACCTTCTGTTGGGGCGGACCTGCGTGTCCGCCCTTTGAATTCTCAAGCCCGTAGGGATCCTGCTCTGTGCTGAGCCCGCAAAAGGGCAGACACACAGGTCTGCCCCTAAGACCGGAATTTATCCGGCTTTCTTGCGCTGGGGCGCTTCTTCTGGCTGTTTTTTCGACTCCGCCAGCACCGAACGCTCCGCCAGCCAATCTGCCACCTGGGGCCAGATCTGGGACGGTGCCTTGCTGCCGGAGAGGATGGCCATATGGCCGCCGGCCACATCCAGTACCTGGTGATCCGGGCTGCTGACATGGCGGAGCAGGGCGACACTGCAGCCCCGGGTTACGATGGGGTCGTTTTTGCCGCACACCAGCAGCAGGTTGGCTTGCACTTGGTCCAGGCCGCTCGCCGGGCGCGCCATGGGCAGCTGGCCCTTGGCCAGCAGGTTGTCGGTCACCAGGTATTGGACGATATCCTGGATCACACCGCCCGGGTAAGCCACCATGTCGTTGAGGAAGGCGCTGTTGGTGGCGTGGTTGCGGACGTAATCCGGCCGGTGCAGGTTACGGAACAGGTCGAGATAGCCCTGAACACTACTCACCGGGTTGATGATCTTGAAGGCTAAGGCATTGGCCCAGCCTGGTGAGCGCCACCAGCGTTTGGGCGTGTCGTGCACATACCAGCCCAGGCGGTTCTCCAGCCAGCGCATGGAGCGCGACAGCCGCCGGTAGTGCTGGCCCAGACTGCCGTTGGCGTGATAGTCGCAGGGGGCACCTACCAGGGTCAGGTTTACAATGTCCGGATCGCCCAGGGCGGTATAGCAGAGGCTGAACAGGCCACCCAGGCTCCAGCCATGGAGTGACAGTTTCTGCTGACCGCTGTGGGCGCGGACTTCAGCGAGCAGCTTGGGCATCCACTCGGCAAAATAGCTGGCCAGGTTGAAATGGTTGTGGCGCCAGCCGGGGCGGCCCCAGTCAATCAGATAGACCTCAAAGCCCTGGGCCCGCAGGTATTTCACCAGGCTGCGCTGGGGGAAGAGGTCGTAGATCATCATGTTCACTGCCAGGGGAGAGGCCAGGACCAGCGGGATCGGATA
>JAJUGC010000311.1 GCA_029268325.1 Gammaproteobacteria bacterium
AAATAGCGTAGGGATTGCCCAGCTGCTTTCTCAGACTGGGATCCTGGGTTGCTTCCTTGATCACATTCATCAGACTGGCCACTGTGCCACCGGAGAGGCCCCCCCGGGCGGCCTTGACCCGCATCTTGACCCGCTGGCAGGGCTGTCCCCACCGCTGTTGGGCTTGCTGCTGCAAGAAGTAGACCCCCATATCCGAGGGAATGGAGTCGAACCCGCAGCAGTGGACGATCCGGGCCCCGGAGGCTTTGGCATCGGCTTCGTATTTTTTCACCATCTGCCGGATCCACTGGATCTCGCCGGTCAGGTCGCAGTAGTCGGTTCCGGTCTGGGCGCAGACCTTGACCAGGGGCTCCCCGTACAGGGCATAAGGACCAACGGTAGAGATAACCACACGGGTCTGGTCACAGAGCTGGCGCAGAGAGTCCTCGTCGCCGGCATCGGCAATCACCAAGGGCAGCTTGTCAGCGCCAGTTCCTAACGAATCCCTGAGCTGCTTAAGCTTTGCTTCAGAGCGGCCGGCCAGGGCCCACTTCAACTTGTCGTCCACACCAAACTGTTCGAACAGATAGCGAGTCAGGATGGCGCCAACAAAACTCGTCGCCCCAAATACGATCAGGTCATACCTTGTTTTACTCATCTTCCTTTCCTTGAGGTTTTTTGCTCACGCAACTGCCTGGACAGGCTCGGCAGCCACCTATGGTAACACTCTCTCTCGTAACAGCGCCTTACCCTACCCCCAAATGGTTTTAATGCAAAGCCGCGATGGCGCGGATTGTTCGGCGCCCATAAAAAAGGCTCCGCGACGGAGCCTTCCAGCAATGCCTACATGCCCTGTTCAGCTTTGGAACATTTCCGGTGTTTCCAGGCTGATCCGGCCAATTGCGCCACTGCGCAACTCGTTCAGCAGAATCTCGGAGACCTTGTGCAAGTCGGCCATCCCCCCTCGGCGCAGGCACCCCCGGTTGGCGCCGATGGCATCCATGGCTTCGACCGCCGATGCCGGCAGAGTCTCCAGGCGATAACGCTCGCAGAGTTCCTTGGGATAACTCTGCATCAGGAATTCCAGAGCGAACAGGGCCACATCTTCGTATTCAAACACCGTGTCCTTGATGGCTCCGGTGACCGCCAGCCGGTATCCGCACTCAGGCGGGCTCAGCTTCGGCCAAAGGAAGCCCGGCGTGTCCAGCAGCACGATATTGTCCGGCAGTTGGATGCGCTGCTGCATTTTGGTGACGGCAGGTTCATTACCGGTCTTGGCGATGCTCCGCCCGGCCAGTGTGTTGATCAGGGTGGACTTGCCCACGTTAGGAATGCCCAAAATCAAGGCCCGCAGGGTGCGGTGCTCCAGGTTCCGGTGGGCCAGCATACTGCGGCACTGCCCCAAGACTCGCTGCACCTCCGCCGGCTGCTTCTGGGTCAGGGCAATCGCCTTGACGCCCTTTTCCTGTTCCAGATACTGCAACCAGCGGGCCGTGACCGCCGGGTCCGCCAGATCACTCTTGTTCAGGATTTTCAGCGAGGGCCGGTCTCCCCGCAGGCTGGCCACCAGAGGATTTTCGCTGCTGAAAGGAATGCGGGCGTCCAGCACTTCGATCACCAGATCCACCTGGGGCATAATCTGCTTGATCTCCTTGCGGGCCTTATGCATGTGCCCGGGGAACCAGTTGATCGCCATATCGCCTATCCTCTTTCCATCCAAACCCTGCAAACCAGGGACGCTTTAGCTCTTGCCCCCGGATTGTTTGAGGGGACGAATCATAGCATCCAGTCCTTCGATTTTCAGTTCCAGACAGAGTTGCAGCAGCATTCCCAGCTCCCCTTGGGGAAAGCCTTTCTTGGCGAACCACAACAGGTATTCCTCGGGCAGGTCGATCAAGGCCCTGCCCTGATACTTGCCGAAAGGCATGCGCCAGTTGGCCAACTTGACCAGATCTTCTTTCGCAAACATGTCTATTTCCAGCCAGGGGAGAATCAGGCACAGCATAGCCCGTTGCGAGGCCTCCACGAAGCCTTTTAGGCTACAGAACCCCAATGAAAAGTAGTTCCTAACCCCACAGAAATGGGTATTCCCAGCACAAGCTGATCAAGCCCGACTCAAACTGGTGCAAAAATCACCGACAACGGCTAAACTGATTAGGTTGTCACAGGACGTGCTAAAAGGAATAGATCGGTGCCGCTCATCGAACGTCGTTCTTTGTTCTTGTTCGCCTTGTTCGTACTCGGAACCGCTGGCTATATCTACTATTTGTTCCAGGAAGCCAAGGAAGTCATCGACCAGAACATCAACAACAAGCTGCTCTATGCCGCTCACGCCACGGCGGCCATCCTGGGCGATACCTATCACGACAATCTCGTCGACCGCAATTCCAAAACCGAAGCAGAAGATTGGGCCACCATCCAGCGCCTGACCAGTTTTAACCGCAAGCTGGGCCTGAGCTTCATCTATACCGTCATCAAGCGGGACAACGAGGCCATTCTAGTCAGCTCCAGCGCTTCCGACGAAGAACTGGCTGCCAACTCCTATGTGCGCTTCTTTGATCGGTATCACGATGCCAGCCAAGCACTTCTGGACAGTTTTGACCGCTCGGAGCCAACATGGGTGAACTATACCGATCGCTGGGGGGATTTCCGCACCGTCTTCATACGCTATTACTCCCAGGACGGCACCCCCTATGTGGTTGGGGCGGAAGTCTCCCTGGATGAATACTATGGCCAGCTCCATGCCGACACCCTGCGTCACGTCGGCCTGGCCATGTTGATCTTTATCATGCTGGCGCTGACCGTGGGAGGATATCTCCTGCGCTCCCGGATGCACCTCGCCCAATTGCGTCAGGCCAAGGAGGCCGCGGAAGCCGCTGACCGGGCCAAAAGCCTGTTCCTGGCCACCATGAGCCACGAAATCCGCACGCCCATGAATGGGGTGCTGGGCTCCACGGAGTTGTTGCTTGACAGCCAGCCTACGGCGGAGCAGTCCAAACTGCTCCATATCATTCGGGACTGTGGCCAGGCTCTGCTCTCACTGATTGAAGGCGTACTGGACCTGTCCAAGATCGAAGCCGGGAAACTGGAAATCCGGCCCTCTGTGTTATCCGTGCCAGATCTGATCGCCTCAACGGTCAGTGTGTTCCAGCACAGCCTGGAACAAAAGAACCTCGCCCTGAACCTGGATATTCCCGATGACCTGCCCGCCTGGATCCACGCGGACGAAGGCCGTCTGCGCCAGGTGCTGATTAACCTGATAGGCAATGCCATCAAGTTTACCGAGTCTGGCTCTATCGACATCTCCGTAACCGCCTCAACCGGGCAGTCCGGACCAATCTTGACCTTTAGCATCGCCGATACCGGCATTGGCATTCCCGAAGACAAGATCC
>JAJUGC010000312.1 GCA_029268325.1 Gammaproteobacteria bacterium
GACAAACCGCGGCGGTTTGCTACGGACAAACTGTCAGATTTTGTCAGAGTTAGGGGTGGAGGACGCGGCCGGTCTTTGGAGCTGGCCAATCAGGTTTCTTTTTTGAGGGCAGGAGCTCGTTTTTTAATCAGGCGGATGAGGTCCAGGACACCGCTCCCAGCATAGGTAGATACCGTAGCATTCCGCCGGATCGGTGAGGGCGGCATGTACAATGGCTGGTGTACTAACCAGTTGACTCGGGAGTTTCCGTGAATGAGAACAATAGGCCGTTGCTCGGCGTAATCTATATTCTGGCCGCCGGTTTTCTTCTGGCCAGTCATGATGGCATTTCCAAATACCTCACCTTGCTGGGGATGGCCGTGGTTATTGCCAGTGGTCTCTGTTCGGCCTATGTGCAGCGTCAGCAGAGGATTGCTGCTGAGGCTCAGGCCTGAACCTGCCCAGTTGTTTTGAAAGAGGGGGCAAGCGCTGATCGCTCTGGCGCTCTCAATGGTCTTGGGTGGAAATCTTTGCAAGTGCTGTCACGGCTGAATCATATTCCGGCATAAACCAAGCTTTTTCGGCTTCTTCAGTGGCCCGGCAGAGATAAATTTCATGGTCGAGCCGTCGGATATCCTGAAAGCCGCTGGAGCGTAGTAGCGCTTCCACACAGGCATGATTGGGAGCCCACCAGTTGGTGGGATCGCCCGCCAGCCGGTGTTCAATAAAAGACATCCGGGGCCAGCCCTCTGCAACCAAGACCTCACGTTGATGCAGGGAGTAATCGTTTTCGATATCTAAGACCTGCTCTCCTGGTGAGGTGAGGCTCTGAAACACCATCAGCCCCCTGGCTCGCTGGCGGACGATGTCGAGCGCCAGCAGTGGATAGCGCAGGTGGTATAAAACCCCCATGAACCAGATGAGGTCGAATTTCCGGTCCCAATGGGCCAGCTGATAAATCGGCAGCTGATGAAATTCGATCTGCCGTTCCAGGCCATAGATCGAGGCTGCCCAGCGGGCCTGGCGCAGATAATGAGGGTCGATATCAATCGCCGTGACTTGGGCGCCCCGCTTGGCCAGCTCGATGCTATAAAAACCGGCGTTACAGCCAATGTCCAAGGCTTGCCAGCCCCGCAGATTCTGGGGCAGGACCGGGTTAATCTGCTCCCATTTAAAGCGGGGAAAGTCACCCAGGTCGTGGTCGGGAGCGGTCTGGCTGCCGTCTGGCAGGTGCAGGTTGTGGAACCAGGGGGCCAGCCGTTCGATCTCTGTATTGATTGACGTTTTCATTGGCCCTCCTGGTGTCCCGGCAGATGATCCGATACGGGCTTACGCATTGACTGCCAGTGTTGGGGTGGCCACCTCACTGTGGTAGCGCTCCAGCTCCATGGCGCGATGGACCGAGGTGTGGGCACTGAGCACCCGTTTACGGCAGCGTTCACCGATATCCAGCCGTTGGTCTTCCGGCATGGTCAGATAACGCTCCACGTCTTGCGGGTTGTGGGCTACCAGGATTTCCTCACCGAGATGGAAGAATTGGTCCAGGCCTTTCCAGTCATCGGAGATGATGGGCGTGGCGCAAGCGGCGGCCTCGAACAGGCGGACACTGGGGGAGTAGCCGGCTTTGATCATTTCCCGGCGGGTCACGTTCAGGGTGAACCGTTGACTGTTGTAAAACCGTCGGTGATGGGCGGGGGGGATATGATCAACCCGTTTGATGTTGCCAGACCAACTGATGCTGCCGGGGTATTGGGGGCCGGCCACCACGAAGTGCTTGTCGCTCAGGTTGCGGGCCGGTTCGATCAGCAGTTGCTCCAGGGTGGGCTGGCGGTCAGCGCTGTAGGTGCCCAGATAGCCCAGGTCATACTGCTTTTCCGTGTTCGGTTCAGGAAAGTAGAGCTCGGGATCCACGGAACAGTACAGGGGGCGGGCCCGCTGGGCGCCATAGTGGTTTTCGATCCATTTCAGCAAGGGCCCCCCGGTAAAGGAAAAGTAGAAGTCGAAGCGGGGGATCAACCGGGGGTGCAGGTACTCATAATCCTTGCGGGCCAGTTTGGTCATGGTGACTGGGGTGTCGATATCGTAGAAGGCCACGCAGTTCTGGTTGACGGTGAGGGCGATCTCCGCCACTTCCACCCCTTCCGGTACGTAGGAGCCAATGATTACCAGGTCGGCGTTACTGATAGCGTCTACATAGAGCTTTAGTTCTTCCAGATCCCGATACAGGCGCAGGCTGCAGTAGGGCAGCTGGGGTGCATCCCGGTTTGTGGCATACCAAGGGGTATCCCGCTCCAGGAACAGGACGCGGTGCCCCCGGGCTGCCAGGGCCTTGACCAGGCTGCGGTAAGTGGTGGCGTGGCCATTGCCCCAGGATGAGGTAATGGAAAGTCCGAGAATGACAATATTGAGCGGCTTGTTCATGTCCATGCCTCCTTTCTGGTGATCTGCTGCGCGACAGGGCCAGCTTGGCGGGTGGATGGGGGAATGCCGATCAGGCGCTCGAACTCTTCCGCCCGATGGCGATAGGTGTGTTCCCGAAGAATCCGTTGCCGGGCCGCGTTGCCGATCCGGTGTGCCCGCTTCTGATCCAGGGAGCGGAGGTGTTCAACGACTTCCTGGCCGGAGTGGGCCAGCAGTACCTCGCGGCCCGGGTCTAGAAACAGCTCGATGCCGGCCCAGGCATCCATAATGAGGCAGGCGCCACAGCCGGCGGCTTCGAAGACCCGGGTTGGCGGTGAAAATCCGAAGCGGGCCATGCTGTCGCGGTTGATATTGAGAACGGCCATGGCACTGCAGTTGAAGGCGTTATGGTCTTGGGTGTAGACATGGCCGATGTAGTTCAGGTTGGCGTAGCGGGGGACGTTTTCCTGCCAGCCACTGCCACCCAGGATAAACTGCCGGTCCGGTAGTTGTTCGACGGCGGTAAAGAAAAACTCCCGGACCCGTTCCTCCCGGTCAGGAAGTCGGTTGCCCAAAAATGACAGGGTGGAACCCAGATCCTGCCGGGGCGGTACCGGATAGTGGGTGGTGGGATCCAGGGCATTGTAGATGGGGTGACAGGCACGGGCACCCAGGGCCTGGTAGGCGTTGACCACTGGATCACCGCCGCCATAGGTGAGAATCAGGTCGTACCGGGGGATCAGGGTGCGGAACGGGTCGTCGGCATTTTGCTCCACCCGCTCCAATGTGGCGGGTGCGTCCACATCCCAATACACCACCAGGGTGTTGGACTTTTGCAGAGCCAGCACTTCCCGCTCCAGCCATTCGTCAAGGACCCCCACACCGCTGGCCTTGACGATGAGGTCAGCCTGAGCGGCCTCTTCCAGCATACGGGCGGCGGCTGCTTCGGTGGGCTCATAGACGATGGCCCGGGCCCAGTCGGGATCGGCC
>JAJUGC010000313.1 GCA_029268325.1 Gammaproteobacteria bacterium
CCGGGTATAGAAGATACGGGCAGGTTGTTCGTCCGTGGCCGGCTGGTATAGGGGTTCCGGAGCGCCACCGACCAGGATGGTATTGTAGGAGTCACGAAAGCAGTGGTTGAACAGTGACTCAAGGTGTGATGCGGACCAGCAGGTTGTGGAATTGCTCATCGGGATGTTGATACGGCAAGTAGATGGGCGGTGAAATCCATGGTTGATTGGTTTTGCCAGGCAAACTGGCAGAATTGGTCAATCCCCAACGGGGCGGGATAACATAACATGAGTCAGGTGCGAGTCATAGATACAGCGTTAGGCGAGAGGGGAGGAACAGTCAATGAATAGTTCCAGTGACTTGCAAGTCGGGATACAGGACATCGCACCGTTGGGGCTCAAAGATCTGCTCCAGGAAGTCCGGTGTATTCCCGAGCTTGCCCGGTTGGCACTGCAATGGCGGCAGGTGCGCCCTTCTTCGGGCGATGCGGGGCAACCCGTGTTGCTGTTGCCGGGATTCGGCGCGTCGGACTGGATGATGGAACCCTTGCGCCGCTACCTGATTCGCCATGGCCACCGGGTCTATCGTTGGGGACTGGGGCGCAATCATGGACGGCTGGGAGAACTCCTGCCAGCTTTGCGCCAGCGGATTCAAACGATTGTGGAAAAACGGGGCGAGCCTATTCAGGTGGTGGGCTGGAGCCTGGGGGGCTATATGGCGCGAGAAATCGGCCGGGATCAGCCGGATTGGTTCCGGCATATCGTGACTCTGGGCAGCCCGGTTTTTGGCGGGGCCAAACACACGGTATTCCACAACTTATACCGGCGCCAGGGAATTGATCTGGATGCCATCGCGGCTCGGATTGAAGAGCGGTTTAACACTCCTCTCCAGGTTCCGGTGACGGCGATTTATACCAAAACCGACGGAATCGTGTGCTGGCAGGCCTGCCTGGATCACTATTCACCTCAGGTGCGCCACCTGGAGGTCAGCGGCTCCCACACGGGCCTGATCTATAACCCGGATACCATCAAGCTCGTCGAGCAATGTGTACGGGAGATGGCTAGTATCCCCTAATCCAAAAGGTAGCGCTGTAGAACAAAAATGGGTTTAGAAATTGCGAATGTGCAATTTTCTGCTATAGCTGTAAGGATAAAAATAATCACCGCTATGGATAAAAAAAAATATACCGCTGCGTCATAAACTTCATGTGGCTGTGTAACCAAACAAGGATCCTGGAAGCGGAGTTGTGGCCAGGCCGTCATGGGCTTGGTCGGGGTCATTAAGGGACTATTGCTATGATGCACCGGCTTCGTACAGATTTTCATCTGTCGGTAATTACCCTCCTGGGCCTTTGTGCCATCGTCGGTGTTCTGCCTTTTGCCATTTACCGGTTTTGGGTTGGCTTGTACGTCACGGGCATAATCGATTCGGCAATCGTGGCCGGTGTCGTCTTTGCGGTGATCTATGCCTGGAAAACCGGAGATACCTCCCGTACCGGTTTATTCCTCGCCATCGTGACCTGTGGCGGCGCGGTGGTGGCCACCCATGTGGGCAGTGCTGGGTTGTACTGGCTGTTTCCCACACTATTGACCAGTTTCTTTTTGATTAGGCCAGAGCTTGCCGTGGTGGTGAATGCGATCGCGGTGGCTTTGCTGACCCTGGATGGCAGTGCCTTTGCCTCCAATGTTGACCGTTGGACCTTTGTGGCGTCCTGTATGGTCGTTAGCCTGTGTGCCTATATCTTTGCCCAGCGCACCGAGACCCAGCGGGTGCAGCTGGAAAGGTTGGCCACGAGGGATCCGCTCACGGGCGTGCATAATCGCCGGGTGATGGAAGCTGAGTTGCAGCTGGCGGTGAATTCCCAGCGACAGACCGGCATGAGTTTCGGGCTGATCATGCTGGATCTTGACCACTTCAAGCAGATTAACGACCGCTATGGGCACAACATTGGCGACCAGGTGCTGATCCAGCTGGCCAAGCTTGTGCTGGACTGTACCCGGCGGGCAGATCACCTGTTCCGTTTCGGGGGAGAGGAGTTCGTTCTGCTTTTGACGGGAGCTGATGCCGATGGTATGAGGGCGGTTGCCGAGAATATTCGCCATCGTATCCAATCCGAATTAAAGAGCCCTGGCGGGCAGGTAACGGCGTCCCTGGGGTGTGCATTACTGGCGCCTAATGAAAGCTGGCCGGCCTGGCTCAAGCGGGCAGATTCGGCCCTTTATCGGGCCAAGGCCCAAGGGCGTAATTGCGTCATTATTGATTCAGGCGAGGAGCACCATGCCGAGGAGTCCAGGACGAACTCGTCGGCCTCGGGGATATCGGTAGCTCCCGACGCGGGCCCCGTCTAAGCCAAAACAAGGCGGCCCCTGCCTACGCCCCGCAGTTAGCAGGGCTTGAACCCACCAGCTTGCCTTGCTTGGGGGGCTCCCGTAAGCACGGGTCCCTTCCGCAATCGGTCAGAATAAACTGCCGTCCCTAATGGCTCGGGGTTGTGCCTGAGGCAGATAAAGCCCGGTTCAACGGGCCGCTGGCCAACGGCTCATATCCGGAAACAGAAAGTGAGCCAGCCGGATGAAGCGGGCCAGATTGCGTTTACTCCTGTCTTTCCCTTGGCCGAAAAAGGTTCATTCCATTGTAAAGTTCTGCGCCTCAGGACGCTGAAACCCTGCGCCCATTGAGGAAAGTCCTTGTAGGCAGCCCCAGAGGATTGTCTGTAAAGTTGCCCCCATGATGAGAAGAACCGGGAGAGTGTGAGTGGCAAGTCAGGGTAGTCAAACGCAGGGTGATCCGGAAATCAGGCGTGGCCGGGACAACATCAGCATAGGAGCGCTTACGTTCCTGCTCGCGGGCTTGGCCATGGTGGGCCCCTTCAGTATTGACACCTATTTGCCGTCCTTCCCTTCCATTGCTGGCGAATACGGCGTCGAGCCCCTACTGGTCCAGCAAACCCTCAGTGTGTACCTGTTTTCCTTTGCGGCCATGATGTTATTTCATGGCGTGTTGTCTGACACCTTTGGGCGCCGTCCCATCGTGCTCTGGGCGCTCGTGATCTATACCCTGGCATCTTTGGGAGCAGCCTTTGCACCAAGTTTCTCCTGGCTGCTGGTATTCAGGGCTGTGCAGGGGGCTTCGGCCGGTGCCGGCATGGTGATTGGCCGTGCCATTGTGCGTGACCGGCTGGCCACGGCCCAGGCTCAGCGGATGCTCGCCAATATGACCATGCTGTTTGGGGTGGCGCCGGCGATTGCTCCTATTCTGGGTGGCTTTCTCGAGAGCTGGTTTGGCTGGAAGGCGGTCTTTCTGTTCCTTTCCGCCTTCGGTCTTCTTAACTGGATTTTCTGTCTGCGATTGTTGCCGGAAACCTTGCCGCCACCGTCGCGCCA
>JAJUGC010000314.1 GCA_029268325.1 Gammaproteobacteria bacterium
ATGTTGGCCAAGTTCAAAAACTGGTTGAACGCCCGGGCAATGGGAACCAAGTCAGCGTCGGTCAGACTGGCCAGCACTTCTTTGAGATGGGCACGGTCGGAGTTGGGTGCGCGCCGGTCGGCCTTGGCAGCTGCGCGTACCGTTTCCACCTTGTTGAACATTTCATCGCCCAACTGCTGACGGATACATTGGCCCAGCAATTCGCCCAGCAAACGGACGTTTTCACGCAAATGCGGATGGAGTTCCTTCATTGGTCGCCTCCCAAGGGTTAATGCAACTATTCGACCAGATTCTGTCGCGCAGCACCAGACTGTACATTAACCAGGACCAGGAGGACAAAAACAGGCTGCTCAGCCAGTGGTCCTCTGCTCTCACCGTGCTGCCATGGCAAGACCAACGGGCACAGCTCTTAAAGCGGCCCGTTAGCGACGGACTCCCAAACAGGGCCAGAATTATGAAGATCGACACGCTCATCAACCAATGGGAACAAGAGGCCTCAGCGCGCCTGACCAGCCAGGAGTATTGCATTCGCCTGCCATTGGAGGATGCCGCCCGTCTTGCCGCCTTGGTGGAGATGTACCCTCGGCGCAGCCAGGATGAAATCATCCGGGAACTGCTCGCCGCGGCGCTCGATGAACTGGAATCAAGCTTTCCTTATGTCCAGGGCTCCCGGGTGGTGGGCGAAGACGAGTTGGGCGACCCGCTGTATGAGGACGTAGGGCCTACCCCGAAGTTCCTGGAACTGAGCAAGAAGCATATGGAGCTGTTAAAAGAAGAGAGCCGGATTGACAAGCATTGAGCCATAACCGGCGACAGCCGCCATCGCCCTTAAGTTATGCCTGGCCTTTCTCCCACCGCTTCACCTGCTCCCACAGCTCGTCCAGCTCTCCCAGGGTCAGGTCCCGCATCTCTTTGCCCTGCTCTCCCACGAGCTGCTCGATAGCCGAGAAGCGCGTTTCAAACTTGCGATTGGTCTGGCGCAGGGAGGCTTCGGCATCCACCTTGAGAAATCGGGCCAGATTCACACAGGCAAACAGCACATCCCCCATCTCATCCTGCAACCGATGCTGGCGCTGGACGGGGTCGGACTCCTGAGCCAGGACCTCGCGGACTTCATCCAGTTCTTCCTGGATCTTGTCGAACACCGGGGCAATATCATCCCAGTCGAAACCTTCCAAGGCGGCGCGCTTTTGGAGTTTTTCCGCCCGGCTCAAAGCTGGCAGCCCCACCGGCACGTCGCTTAAGGCACCGGGTGTGGTTTCTTCCAGGCCCGCCGCGGCTTTCTCGGCCCGCTCCGCCTTCTTGATGGCTTCCCAGTTCGCCTTGATGGTTTCCTCCGTGACCACCACACCATCCGCCAGCTCGCTGTCCAGGGTGCCGTCCGGGAAGACATGGGGGTGACGGCGCAGCAATTTGCGCACGATGGAATCGACCACGGCCTCGAAATCGAACAGGCCCTGCTCCCTTCCCATCTGTGCATAGAACACCACCTGGAACAGCAGGTCGCCCAGCTCTTCCTTCAGGTGGACAAAATCCTGCCGCTCAATGGTGTCGGCCACTTCATAGGCCTCTTCCAGGGTGAAAGGCACAATGGTGGCAAAGGTCTGCTTGCGATCCCAGGGACAGCCCTTGCGGGGGTCACGCAACCGCTGCATCAAGTACAGCAGATGCTCTATCTGATAATGCTGGCTCAAGTGTCTTCTACTCCCTCACCGGCCATCACTGGACCATACGGCTTTTCAGGCGACGCACTTCGATGATATTGGGCAGGCGCCGAATCTTGGTAAACAGCCGACCCAGGAATTCCAACGACGGAATTTCAACGGTCAGGTTCATCACCGCAATGCTTTCCGCCTTGTTGGTCTGGGTATTCACGGCGGTGACGTTAATCTTCTCGTTGGCGAACACCTGGGTGATATCCCGCAGCAAGCCTGCCCGGTCGTAGGCATCGATCCGGATATCCACCGGATAGGTAGATTCCTGCCGGTCTCCCCAGCTCACCTCAATAATGCGGTTGGGCTCGGCCTCCTGCAGTTGCAGCACATTGATACAGTCCTGACGGTGAATGGACACGCCACGGCTGATAGTGATGTAACCGGTAATCGGATCACCCGGCAGGGGCTGGCAGCAGTTGGCGATCGAGGTCAGCAGGTTGCCCACCCCGTGGATACGCACATCCGTCGCCCGGCCCCGGTCATCCACCGGTGCCGAGGTGGGCAGCGTCAGGCTCAACTGGTGCTCCCGTGGCTCGATCATCTGCTGGGCCACGTTCGCCACATGGGTCGGCTTGAGATCCCCGGCGCCAATCGCCGCGTACATGTCGTCCACCGTCTGGTAATTGACCTTGTGGGCCAACTCTTCGAAATTGATCTCGCCAATGGACAGGCGCTTGAACTCGCCTTCCAGAATCTCCTTGCCTTCGATCATGTTCTGCTCGCGGTGCTGGAGCTTGAACCAATGCACGATCTTGGCCCGGGCCCGGGAGGTGCGCACATAGCCCAGATCGGGGTTCAGCCAGTCGCGACTGGGGCGCGGCGTATTGGAGGTCAGCACCGAGACCTGCTCGCCGGTTTTCAGGCGATAGTTGAGGGGGACGATCTTGCCATTGATCTTGGCACCGCGACAGGCATGCCCCACCTCGGTATGGACCTTGTAGGCAAAATCCAGGGGCGTGGCGCCTGCCGGCAAGTCCACCACATGCCCTTCCGGCGTGAACACGTACACCCGGTCGGTAATGATGTCGCTGCGGAACTGGTCGGCCAGGGTCTTGAAGTCTTCCCCCAGCTCCTCCTGCCATTCCAGTACCTGACGCAGCCAGGCAATTTTCTGCTCGTAGGCATTGGACTTGAGCTTGGTATCCGTACCCTTGTATAGCCAGTGGGCACAGACTCCCAGTTCGGCATCCTCATGCATTTTGAAGGTACGGATCTGGACTTCCATCGCCTTGCCTTCCAGGCCGATCACCGCCGTATGCAGGGATTGGTAGCCGTTTTCCTTGGGGTTGGCGATATAGTCGTCGAACTCGTGGGGAATATGCCGCCACAGGGAATGCACGATCCCCAATACCGCATAGCAGTCCGCCACCGTGTTCACCAGCACCCGCACGGCACGGATATCGTAAACCTGGGAAAAGTCGATGCCCTTGCGGTGCATTTTGCGCCAAATACTGTAGATATGCTTGGCGCGTCCGGACAGTTCGGCTTTGATGCCAGCCTTTTCCAGCTCGGCATGCAGGGTCTTCAGGGTTTCCTGAATGTAGCGCTGGCGGTCGATACGCCGCTCATCCAGTAGCCGGGCGATCTTCTTGTAGGCTTTTTCATGGAGATAGCGGAAGGACAAGTCCTCCAGCTCCCATTTGA
>JAJUGC010000315.1 GCA_029268325.1 Gammaproteobacteria bacterium
CGACTTCGAGGCGCAACTGATCGAGATGGACGGCGAGGACGATCACGTTCACCTGCTTGTGGAATACCCGCCCAAGGTGGCTGTCTCCAATCTCGTGAACAGCCTCAAAGGCGTCTCCAGTCGCCTGCTGCGGAAGGAACGGCCCGACATCCAGAAGCGCTACTGGAAAGGCGTGCTGTGGTCGCCGTCCTATTTCGCTTCAAGCTGCGGCGGCGCGCCGATTTCCATCGTGCGCCAGTACATCGAGCAGCAGCAAACCCCACACAGAAACCCAAAGACAAGGACGGCTGCGCCGTCCGCGCTATCCTTCCCCGCCCTGCACGGCGGGGCTTGTCGCGCCCCGGGTCATAAAAGAACCACAGAGTCTAGCAGAACTTGTTAGCCTACCGGACGGGCCTTTGGTCTAAGCCATGTTAGCCCCAGCTACAAAAAACCAATTCCGTGCCCAGGCGCCACAGAAAAGGTTTTTTAGAGCGCCTAACCTTTCTTTTTGTTACTTTTTTTTATATGTTGTTTCACCCATTGAGGATAATAAAGCCGGCTATTTTTTCCCGGATAAGCCGCACCAACGAATTGCTCAATCGAGACGGTCACTGTGAAGTTACGAGTTCTTGCTCTCCTGCTGTCTGTGCCCTTTTCCACTGCGTCTGCCAAGTCTTCATTATTGGAGCTGGAATTCGAAGAACTCATGGAAAAGCAGTACGTCACGATCGCCTCCGGCAGTCCGGTGGCAATCGACCGGGCACCTGCAGTGGCTACCGTGATCACGGCGGCCGATATTCGCGCCATGGGTGCCACTGACCTGGACCAGGTTTTGGAAACTGTTCCCGGGCTGTATGTTTCCCATACCTTTGCCAATTACAACCCGATCTATGCCTTCCGGGGCAACTATAGCCAAATCAACACCGAAACCCTGTTGCTACTCAACGGGATTCCCATGACCAGCCTGTATCGGGGTGATCGCGGGGGTATCTGGGGAGGCATGCCGGTTCGCTCCATTGCGCGGATCGAAATTATTCGAGGCCCCGGCTCCGCCGTTTATGGCGCCGACGCCTATGGGGGCGTTATTAATATCATCACCAAGTCAGCCCAGGACATTCCCGAATCGGAAGTCGGTGCCGGCTATGGCAGCTTCAACACCCGCGATGCCTGGCTGTTGGCAGCTGACCGCCTAGGAAACATCTCCACCTCCCTGACCGTCGAATACAGTGACACGGATGGGCACCGGGAACATATAGACGCTGACCACCAAAGTTGGTGGGACCAGCGGAAGGGTACCGATGCCTCCTTTGCTCCGGGGCCGGTTCAGCTCTCCCGTCGTGCTCTGGATCTGCACCTTGACCTGCAAATGGAGAACTGGCTGCTGCGAGGCAGTTATCAGCGCCGCGACAACGTGGGCAATGGTGCCGGGTTCTATGAAGCCCTGGATCCCCAAGGACGTTACGAGTCCACCCGCTACACTGTCGAACTGCAATACTCCAACCCGATGCTGACGGATCACTGGGAGCTACAAACCAATCTCAGCCTGCACCATATTGATCAGCAGGTCGAAAAGGACACCCTCATGCTGCCCCCGGGCTCAGTCCTGGCCATCCCTGTTCCCTCGGGCATCCAAATCGTCGACCTGCCCGATGGCCTGATCGGCAATCCGGAAGTTTGGGAGAACAACTATCGCTTCGATGTCTCAACCTTCTACACAGGCTTTGAAAATCACCGGATCCGCCTGGCAGCCGGCTACTACTTCGGGGATATCTATCGGACCCGGGAAACCAAGAATTTCATGATCGACAGCACTGGCTCCTCGATCATTATCCTGCCGAACGTGACGGATCTTTCGGGAACGCCTGACACGTTCCTGAACCCTGCAGACCGGGAAAACCTCTACCTGTCCCTGCAGGACGAATGGACGCTGGCACCAAACTGGCATCTCACCAGCGGCATTCGTTATGACCACTACTCTGACTTTGGTGACACCTTTAACCCCAGGGTCGCACTGGTGTGGGAAACCACCGATCAGGTTACCAGCAAGTTTCTCTATGGCCGCGCCTTCCGGGCGCCGTCCTTTTCTGAACTTTACTCCACAAACCCGGTGGCATTCGGCAACCCGAATCTGACTCCCCAGACTTTGGACAGCTACGAGTTGGCCATCAACGTACGTCCTTCAGCGCACCTCCAGTATGGCGTCAATCTTTTCCACTACGATGCCAAAGACATCATTCTTTACCGCCGTGACGACCAGCAGTTCTACAGCCCCTTTAACGAGGGCCGCCAAAAGGCGTACGGGGGTGAGCTGGAACTCAGTTATACCCTGGCCAGCAATCTGAGCCTTTCTGCCAACTACTCTTATGTGACCATCGACGGCACCAGCAAACCCAGCGAAGCCGGTAACGCGCCGAAGCATCAGGCCCATGTGCAAGCCAACTGGAGCTTTGCTCCGGAATGGCAGCTCGTCCCCCAAATCAGCTATGTGGGTGAGCGGGCTCATGACAAAGGGCATAAGCATTCCGCATTTGATGACTACGTTTTGGTGAACCTGGCCCTACAACGCCGAAACCTGCTCCATAAGGTGGATGCAATGCTGGTCATCCGCAACCTGTTCAATGAGAACATTCGCGAGCCGGCCCTGGACAACATCCCAAGGGGACTACCCAAAGCTGGTATCAGTTTGTATGGCTCTATTTCCTACCGTTTCTAACCCGGCCTTCCTGGCTGAGGGGTGACCTGCCCCCCTCAGCCATAAGCTTTCCCTAACCCGTCGAACGCTTCCCTGAAGCCACTGACATGGACTCAATAATGTCCAAATTGTAGTGATCCAGAATCATGGCAAAGCCATAGGTAGGCCGTTTCAGCGCCCCCACCTTGCGCTTTTCCAACCCTGCGGTAAATCCCAGCTGCAGATAAGAAGCTCCCAGCTCTCGCGCCCGCACCACGGTACGATACAGGATCTGCTTGTAGACCTTGTGACTTTCCAAAAAACGGTAGTCCAACCCTACAAAGCTGGCGGTATAGACCTCTCCCGGGAAGTAAGAAAACATCACTGCAACCGGTGCCTCGGGGCCGTCTTTGAGATAGAGGCGAAGCACATCGCTGTTGGCACTGGTAAAATAGGCCTGAAACAGGCTCTTGGGTAGCGCAAAGCTGTTTAAGGCCAGGCTGTTGGCATGAACCTGCCGGTACAGCTGATAGCACCATTCCATCACCTCCTCCGAAACCGCCTTGCAGGTCTCGACCCGATACAGATCCCGAAACGCCAGGGCCTCCTTGCGGATACTGTAACGGTAACGGGCCGACATCCGGGCCAGATACTCCGCCTCCGAATGCCAATCC
>JAJUGC010000316.1 GCA_029268325.1 Gammaproteobacteria bacterium
CGAATCGAGTGCATGGCGAACTGGGGCACGCCGATATCCAAGGTTCGCACCCCGATATTTCCGGCGGTAATCGGGCCAATGGTGCTGCCGCAGGCCATATCGGTGCGCACCACAAAACTCTGGCAAGGCAGCCCCAATCGCTCACTCAACAGCCGGTACAGGCTGCTGGTTTCGCTGCTAGTGGCATAACGCTGGTTGGCATTGATCTTGATGACCGGCCCATGATTCAGCAGCGGACCATGGTTGCCATCATGCTTGTCCGCATAGTTGGGATGCACGCCATGGGCATTGTCCGCCGAGATAAAGATTGAACGGCTAATGCCTCTCTGGCGCGCTTCGGCATCCGGGCAGATCCGCTCCAGCACCGATGCCAGGAACGGCCCCTGGGCACCTTCCGCTGACTGGCTACCCACCTCTTCATGGTCATTCAGCACCAACAGGGCCGGCTGGGACGTGGCGGACTCCCGCAAAGCGGTGAGGCCGATATAACAGCTGAGCAGGTTATCCAACCGGGCCGAGGCAATAAACTCCTCCCTTAGCCCCACAAATGACGGCGGCTGGGTGTCATACAGGCTCAGCTCATAATCCAAAACCCGCTGCACCTTCAGCTCCGGATGTTCATCCTTCAACTGCAGGGCCAACATGGTCCGAAAATCCAGATGCTCCTTCTCCAACTGCAAAAGGATAGGAGGCAGTTCCCGCTGAGGATTAATACTGCGATTGCTGTTCGCTTCACGATCCAGGTGGATCGCCAGGCTGGGAATCATGGCAATGGGTTTACGGAAATTCACCAAGGCTGAGCCCATCTGGCCCTGCTCGTCCAGAAAGCCGACCCGTCCGGCCAAGGACAGGTCCCGGTCGAACCAGGGGGCGAGCAAGGCGCCACCATAGACTTCCACGCCCAATTGGAAGTACCCCTTGGAGTTGATTTCGGGATTGGGTTTTACCCGCAGACAGGGACTATCCGTATGGGCTCCCACCATCCGCATGCCCCGTTCATCCATAGGCCCCTGGACAAAGGCGACGATGGAAGAGCCATTACGGATCACGTAATAACGTCCACCGGGAGTCAAATTCCAGGCATCGCCCTCGTCCAAAGCCTCAAAACCAGCGGCATCCAGGCGCTGGGCTACCTGTTCCACCGCGTGATAGGGCGTTGGAGAGTTTTTCAGAAAGTCAAAAAGATCCCGATTGAACTCGGTCTGTTCCATTGTGCACCTCAACAAACAGCCAATCTCCTACCCGGCGGCCTCCCTTAACGACCACCAAATAGCGAAAACATCAAGCTTACCATTCTGCGCTGATCCGGAGCCACAGCCCAAATCCATGGCGGCCAGTCTTTTGAGACCCAACCAGATCCCCTACTACCCGGCGCAAAAGCATCACACCTGACTTCGGTTACCGCTATAATGGGCCCGATCAAAAACCGGGACTGATCACAACCTAGCAGGAGCACTCCATGCCCTACCCCTTGTTCATCGACTTTGAAGCCAGTAGCTACGATGAAGAGAGCTATCCCATTGCGGTGAGCTGGTCACTGCCCGATGGCCAAATCAAATCGGTGCTGATCGTTCCTGAGGACGACTGGACTGATTGGGATCCCGGCAACTTCGCGGCCCGGGGCATCAGCCGGGAACACCTGTTTGAGCAAGGCTTCTCCGCCTTGGAAGTGATTCGTGAAATGAATCAGGACCTGGCTGACGCCCGGGTTTTTGTGGACGGCCTGGATTACGATCAGGATCTCCTGGATCGCCTATTCGAACCTTTTAACGACTTACCCGCTTTCGAGATCAGTTCCGTCAGCGAACTGTTCCAAAGCTATGGCTACGAGCGGTTTCTGGAATACCGGGAGCAACTGTTCCTAGCCACAGGGATGTCCGCCTACGAGTCAGAGAGCAACGTACTCGCCATGCTCAAACTGGCCGACGAGCTGGGTCTGCGGGACTGAACCGGGCCGTTTGGCAAGGGTTGGCCGAATTTGTGATATCCATCAGCGAAAGCCCTTCCTGCGTGCTGCACAATTCGGCAGTCCCAAGCCAAGGGCAGGCTTTTAGTGAGCCCGCCCCATGATCAGACAGGAAGTTCGAATACTCATGCGCTACATCCTTGCGATTCCCGCTCTTACCCTCGGTCTGTCCTTGCCTTGCTGGGCTCAAGAAGAACGTGAAGACAAAACCTTCGTGGGAATCCGGGCCACCGACCTGGAGATCCGGACCTCCCACGCCACCCGCAAAGACAATACCGCCGGCGTAGAACTGGTGCTGGGCAGCCACATCACGGACTACGTACGGGTGGAAGCCCGACTGGGAACCTCTTTAGGAGATGTTTACCCGGAAGATGACCTGAAAGCGGAAATCAAAGGCTACGCGAGCTGGTACATGGGGCCCCAGTATCCGATCACGGAAAATTTCTGGGTGTACGGTCTGCTGGGCTTCTCCTTCATCAAGGGAGACACGGACCGGGAAGATCCGGACAGCTACCCAGACATTCCCGACAAGTTCTATGACAGCTCCTTCAGCTTCAGCTACGCGGCAGGTTTTGATTACCGGCTGTTCGGCAGCTGGTACGGCAACTTTGAGTTTGGCCGAATCAACCGCGACAGCCAAACCCGACTGCGTACCATGCAAATTGGCTTGGGAATCAAGTACGAGTTCTAAGGCCTGCCCCAGTCATCCCCTAACGCCTGAAGCGAGACAAACCTCGCTTCAGGAGCGCCAGCGAATCCGCCAGCAGCGGTGAATCTTGGGGTTGCGCTCGAAATCCGGATCCAGGGTTTCCCGGCTGATTTCCGTAATTTCATACCGCTGCTCCAACGCCGGGCTCATCTGAAAGCGCCGGTAGTTATTGGAGAAGATCAGGATTCCATCCCGTTCCAGCAACCGCATGGCATCGCCTACCAGCATTTCATGGTCGCGCTGTACGTCCAACACATTTTCGGTGCGTTTGGAGTTGGAAAAGGTCGGCGGATCCAGGAAGATCAAATCAAACCGCTCCCGGGCTTCCTTCAACCACTTCAGGCAATCTGCCTGCACGAATTCGTGCTGGACCTCGCTAAAGCCATTCAGGGTCAGGTTGCGCCGCGCCCAGTTGATGTAGGTTTTAGACAAATCCACACTCAGGGTGCGCCGGGCCCCGCCACGGGCCGCATGTACGGTGACCGCTCCCGTATAGCAGAACAGGTTGAGCACCCGCTTCCCCTTGGCATTGGCCTGCATCCAGCGTCGCATGGGGCGGTGATCCAAAAACAGCCCCGTATCCAGATAGTCCCGCAGGTTGACGTAAAAACG
>JAJUGC010000317.1 GCA_029268325.1 Gammaproteobacteria bacterium
ACCAGATCAATGGTGTCCGGGATATCTTCCAGCTTGGCGTAGACCTTTTCGCCCATCAGGGTTTGTCCTTCCAAAGAAGGGTTGACCGGAATCACCCGATACCCTTGTTGCTGCAGGAAGGCCATCACCCGGTAACTGTCCCGGTGGGGCTTTTGGCTGGCGCCGACCAGGGCAATGGTTTTGGTGCTGCTCAGGATATCGCGCAGCAGTTGATCGGAATATTCCAGATGTGCCATGTGAAACTCCAGTATCCAAAGCTGAAGAGATTATGAGCTGTGGTGAGGGTAGGGGCAATTGGTTATGGGATCGTTGCTTTGCACTCCACTATTCTCTCTTCCTCCTGGGGAGAGGGCGCAAGTTTTCCAGCCCGTCAGAGGTTCCGTACTGGTCTGAGGCTTCGGGCCCTCTCCCCAGAGGGAGAGGGGAGAGTAATGCACTGAGAAATAGAGGGTATTCTTCAGGAGTGAAGGTGTTGACGGTTGCTTCGGTTTAAGCCAAATGGCAGGGACAGTTCCCTCTCCCATCTGGGGAGAGGGCTAGGGAGAGGGCTAGGGAGAGGGCCTGAGTTCTCATGCAACTCCGGCTGAGCGGGACATTCAGCTCTCTCCCCCGGCCCCTCCCCCAGGAGGGGGAGGGGAGAGAATCAGGCCACCAACGGCTTCATAATCCGTGCTGCTTTCAGCCCGCCGGTGACAGCCGCTGCGGCAAAGACACCGCCGATCAGGGCGCCGCCGACGCCTCCGGTGAGGGCATCCTGGCCGGTCAGGTAGAGGTTGCGAATCGGGGTTCTAGGGCCCAGCCAGCGGGTCTGGAACCGTTGTGGAGTATGGTTGAGGCCGTAAATTTCCCCGTGCTGGTAGCGGCAGAAATACCGGGTCGAAAGGGGCGTGGACAGCTCATGGAAGTCTACATGGGGCCGGGTCTGGGGGAAGTGGCGGTACAGGTGCGCCAGCAGCCGCTCCGACCACTGGGCCTTGAGTGCCTCATAGTCCGCACCCCGCTTGCCCCAGGGCTTGTCCTGCCACTGGGAGAACCACTGATAAGGGGCCGGGGCGACAATCTCGATGGTCGATTTCCCGGGGTGCCGGTTGGGCCAGTCCGGGTCCTTGCGGGAGGGAAAGGAAATATAGACCAGGGGCAGCTCCGCCTCGGGATTTTCCAGGAACCGGGCGGTATCCCCTTCATAGTCGGCGCTGGGGTAGAGCCAGTAGTTGGTTTTGGGCAGTTCCAGCTGGTCGTCGGTAGCGTTCAAGCCAATATAGAGACACTGGTGGCTCATGGAGGTCTCTACCTGCTGGCGGCGGTGGGCGTAATCGGCCTGTTTCCGGGCCTGATCGTCCAGAAGCTGCTCCATGGTGACCTGAAAGCCCGCATTGCTGATGATCCGATCGGCGAAGATTTCCTTGCCATCGGCCATGCGCACGCCAAGGGCCTTGCCCCGCCGGACCAAGATTTCAGCCACATCCGCATAGGTGAAGACGTCGCCACCGCCTTGCTGGATGGTGGGAAGGATGCTGGCGGCAATCCGGGAGGCGCCACCGACCGGATAAAAGGCGCCCCGCAGGTAATGGCGGGCTACCGTGGCATGCATCAGAAAGCTCGATTGCTGTGGAGGCAGGCCATAGTCGCCCCACTGACCGGCCAGCACGGCCTTGAGCTGAGGGTTGTCCGTTAAGGTATCCAGGACCTGGGCGGTGGTTTGGAACAAAAATTTGGGGAGCAGTTGCTTTTGCAGAGGCGACCAGGCCCGGCTGATCAGATCGGGCAACAGTCGGCTGGTGGTGTAAAGGGGCATGGCCCGATTGACCTGATCCAGCAGCTCCAGGTAGCGGTCCAGCACTTTGCCTTCCTGGGGGAAGTGTTGGAGCAGGCTGGCTTTGAACTCCTGCCGCCCGGCGACCAGGTCATAGGACTGCTCACCAATCCAGATCCGGTCGTAGCAGGCGTCCATGGGCGCCCACTTCAGGCGGCCTTCGGTAATCTGGTCGAACAGGCGGCGCAACGCAGCGCGGGGATGGCCTACATCGCCAATGTAATGCACTCCCACGTCCCATTCGTAGCCCCCATTGGCATAGGCATGGGTGAAGCCGCCGGCGGTATAGTGCTGTTCCAACACCACAACCCGATAGCCCTGCTGGGACAACAGGGCGGCCGTGGTGAGCCCGCCAATGCCGGAACCGATGACAATGGCGTCATAGTTCTGGTCTACCCGTTGGGGCCGATAACGGGTACCGATACGGACATAGCGGTTGTTGTCACGGACGGTGGAAGGGGAGACAGAAAACGGAGTGGTCGCGGTATCTGGCATGGCGGCATCCTGCAAAGAGTAACGTCAGGGGCTGGAGACATCCGGCATAACCTGACTTTTTATCATTTATTTTGAGCAAAGATACCGGATGGGACAGCCCCCAATACAGGTACTGCTTCACGAAACCTCAGAGGTTATTCATATCCAGATAGCTTGGACATTCCCAGCTGCTTTAATTCTTGATTGATGGCTTCGGCCTCGGCCTGAAGTACCAGGAAACGGAACGTGTTGGCACTGGCACGGGCCCGCATTAGCTGCTCCAGTTTCAGGCTATAGAGCATCAGCAGCTTGTCGGAGTATTGAGGATCTTTTGAGCTCATCCCATTCCTCCCGGGCATAGAACCCGATAATGCGTAGGTATGGACCCACACAAATGACGCTGACAGGCGGACGGCCCTGGATTTCTAAAGCAAGGTAGGGTGTCAATCACTGCCAACGGTTATTGTATGTGTCACTTCTAATCTTAGACTTGCTCCAAGGCTTTTGGTGCCTTGAGAGTCTTTGAGCTCGGTGGCCACTTCCCATTACCTGTTGTACAGATACTCTCCGGCCAATAACACGACAGAACTGGCTTGACCTCGGAGAGTAGCTCTTCCTGACGAGCAAAGGCGCAACGGTAAAAGGGGGAGGGGGAGGAAAAACTCCTGGCTACAAGGCTACCAGGTGCAGTTGGTCCGCAGAATCGAGCCGAACTCCCGGTGCAGTTGCAGTTCGGCGGTGATCTCACAGCGCAGGTTTAGGGGCTGTCCGCCCAGTTCGGCATTTTCTTCGGGCTTTCGCTTGGTGTTCGACCAGATCCTGTACTCCTGACCCTGGTATTCGACCACCAGGGACTGGGCTGCGACGAACTCTGCCGGCAGGAGTCGGGAAACTGAACGCTGATACAGGGCGGGCAGACTGAAACGGCCGGCTTCATCTGCTGTGGCCTGGTCGCTCTCTTGGCCCTGATGTTCCACCTGGCGCTTAACAATGGCC
>JAJUGC010000318.1 GCA_029268325.1 Gammaproteobacteria bacterium
CAGCGCTCCCGCCGCGCAAGCTCCACGGAATAGTTGCGCAGCTCGGCGTCCACGGTCTGGAAGTCGGCGACGGGGTCACGCCCCTCGGCCCCGACAGCCAAGTCGATGAGATGGAGCAACAGGCGCGTGCGCCCCAGGTGCTCACCAAGTCTGGCTTGATGCTGGGATTGGGCGAGGAACTGGATGAAGTGAAAGCCGTATTGCAGGATCTGCGCGCCCACGATGTGGACATGGTTACGCTGGGACAGTATCTGGCGCCAAGCAAGGATCACTTGCCGGTTGCGCGCTTTGTGCATCCGGATGAGTTTGCAGAGCTCGGCCGCTATGCCGAGGAACTGGGGTTCACCCATGTGGCCAGCGGGCCCCTGGTCCGGTCTTCCTATCATGCCGACAAACAGGCCCAGGGCGAAAAGGTCTGCTGAGGAAAGCCTAGGGCGACGCCAGGGACGGGTCGCCGCTATCACCTTACCGCTGTATGCTTGGGGCGAGTCGACAGGATGCGCACAGCCTTCCTTCTTCTTGAGCACTTCCTGCAGTCTTGCCGTCAGCTGTCAGCCAGCGGTTAAGGGGTAACGCTGCAGACAGGGTGAATGCCCTGATTGGCTTGCTCCAGATTGCACTATAGAGTTTTTCTAATCGCAGTAGACAGGCCTCAGTTCTATTCGAGCCGGTGGTGGGTCCGGGATAACGGCTCAATGTGATCATTCGGTCTCGGCGCAACGTGCCGGATCACCTATAATCGGCGACCTTAACCGTTTTCAGATCGCCGAAGAATTCCTGACAGCTGGATGTTATTCATGAGTTCGAAGCAAGACGACTCGTCCAAACGTAGTGTGGCCCGGATCAAAACCGGTAGTTTTGAACGCCGTTTGAGTCTGACCAAAGCTGGCCTGCTGGCCGGTACCCGTATGGGAATGCACTTCACCGCCAACCTGTTCACCAACAAGCAGACCAAGGCGGATCGACACAAGAAAATGCTGTCCCGCCAGGCCCAATATCTGGTGGACGAGCTGGGCAAGCTTAAGGGGAGCGTGGTCAAAATCGGCCAGATGATGGCCCTTTATGGCGAGCACTTCCTGCCAGAAGAGGTGACCGAAGCCCTGCACACCCTGGAAGACCGGACGGTCGCCCTAGAGTGGCCGGCCATTGAAGGAGCCTTGCGCCGGGAGCTGGGCGAGGAGCGCCTGGCGGAGCTGGATATCGAACAGGAGCCCATCGGGGCGGCCTCCCTTGGCCAGGTCCATTTGGCACGCCGGCGGAGCGATGGCCAGGAGATTTGCCTGAAGGTCCAGTATCCGGGAGTGGCCGATGCGGTGGACAGCGACCTCGACTCGGTGGCGCAGATCCTACGCCTGGCCCGCATGGTACGCCTGGGGCCGGAGTTTGATGACTGGCTCGAGGAAGTCCGGCAGATGATGCACCGGGAGGTGGACTATCGCCTGGAGGCAGAAACCACACGCCGTTTTGGGGAGATGTTGAAAGACGATGAGCGTTTTATCGTTCCCCGGGTGTTTCCCGAATATTCGTCCGATCATGTTATTGCCACCTCTTACGAGCCCGGCCTGGGAGTGACCCATGAGATTATCCAGACCCTGTCCCAGGAGCGCCGCAACTATCTGGCCAAGGCTGCCCTAGAGCTGTTCCTGCGGGAGCTGTTCTGCTGGGGGGAGCTGCAAACCGACCCTAACTTTGGCAATTACCGCATTCGCCTGGGGGACGAGGAAGCCGGCACCCAGGATCGCATCGTCCTGCTGGACTTCGGTGCCGTTCAGAAATATCCACCATCCTTTATCGAACCGGTCTGCGAGATGATTCGCGCCTCCTACCATCGGGACCTGGAGGGCGTGATCGAGGGCGGTATCCGCTTGCGCTTCATGCATCGGGAGTGGCCGCGGAAGGTGCTGAAGGAGTTCGGCGAAGTCTGTATGGCGGTACTGGAGCCCCTGGCCAAGGAGGAGGTGCCGGTGCCCGAGTATGCGCTCAACGCCCAGGGCGAATACTGCTGGAAAGGGAGCGACTTGCCCGCCCGCATTGCCAAGCGCGCCACCATGTCTGCGCTCAGCCGCTATTTCAAGATCCCACCCAAGGAGTTTGTTTTCCTGAACCGCAAGCTGGTCGGTGTCTACACCTTCATCTCGGTGCTCGATGCCCAGTTTAATGGTCGGGACATTCTGGAGCGCTATCTTTAGGCCGGCCTCTTCCTTTCCTGGTAGCCAGTTGTCCGTAAGGGATCGGCTTCAGGCTGGGAGAGGACGGCGGTCTCGGCGGTGAGCGGCAAATCCGGAATGGGAAGTTCCAACGGCTCTGCCAGCGGAATCGGACAACCAGATGCCAAGCGATACAAACAATCCCGTGGAAGATCTTCGAGTACGAGCGTGGCCATGGTTGCCCCTTGTCGGTGTTCGTATTTTGTCCAACTTAGAGCATTTGCAAAAAAATATAAACTGTCGGCTTTTGCCGAACTGAATGGGTCTAAGGCAATTTGCGGGCTAGCCTTCATATACTGGGATATCCGCTAATTTGCGTATAAGTAACAAAATCGGTGCCGTGCCATAATGGCGCCCATTCCATAAAGGGAGCTTCATGATGCGGATCTGGGTCGATGCCGACGCTTGTCCCGTAGTGATCAAAGAAATCTTGTTTCGGGCAGCGCAACGGCGTGAGATACCCGTGACCCTGGTCGCCAACCAGCCGCTGCGTACGCCACCATCTCCTTGGATCAAGTCGATACAGGTTGCTTCTGGCTTTGATGTGGCCGATCACCTGATCGTCCAGAATGTGGAGGCCGGGGATCTGGTGGTGACCGCCGATATCCCCCTGGCGGCAGAGGTGGTTGAGAAGGGGGGTGAGGCGATTAACCCCCGCGGACAGCACTATACCCGAGAGAATATCCGCCAGCGGCTGGCCATGCGTAACTTCATGGAAGAGATGCGCTCCATTGGTGAGGTGCGGGGCGGCCCGGCGGCCTTTAATCAGGCAGATCGCCAGACGTTTGCCAATGCCCTGGACCGCTGGCTGGCACGCGCCCGTTGACCGATAGGCGCGTGCAACAGCTCATTGGGTTAATCGAACACGGTCACCGTCTGCCGGCTTAAAGCGATCAGCTCGCCTTGGGCCGACCAGAGCCGGGCCTGGGTTTGGCCATAGCCGTTGCTGGCTTGATCGATGCTGGCTACGTAGAGGAGCCAGTCCTGGCTGTCCAGTTCTGGTAGCGGGTGGATGAATTCAATCGTCCAGCAC
>JAJUGC010000319.1 GCA_029268325.1 Gammaproteobacteria bacterium
CAAAGTTGCAGGGACAGTTCCCTCTCCCGCCTGGGGAGAGGGTTAGGGCGGCCCGCGTAGGGAGAGGGCCTGAGTTCTCGTGCAATCCCGGCTGAGCGTCCTCGTGTTTGGACATCCAGCCCTCTCTCCCGGCCCCTCTGCCTGCGCGGCCCGCCCAGAGGAAGAGGGGGAGGGATCAATACCCCCGCTCTATATCCACAATCCCCGTAATCGCCTGACCGGCTTCCAGCGCCCGGATCTTGCCGGTGATCTGGGCCAGCATATCGTCCCGCAGGGTGCGGGCGGAGACGTGGGGGGTGATGGCAATCTGGGGCATTCCCCAGAACGGGTGGTCTGCCGGCAGGGGTTCCTGGCGGAACACATCCAGCACAGCCTGGCTGATATGGCCCTCTTCAATGGCCCGGCACAGGTCTTCTTCTACCAAATGCTCGCCGCGCCCTACGTTGATGAGGATGGCACCAGGCTTGAGGCTGGTCATCAGCTCATAGTTCAGGATGTCACGGGTTTCCGGGGTCAGGGGCAGGGTGTTGACCAGCACTCGGGTCTCGCCCAGAAAGGCCTTCAGCTGATCCTGGCCGGCAAAGGTCTGCACGCCTTCTACCTGATGCTGGCTGCGGGCCCAGCCGTAAACGGGGTATTCCAAATCAGCCAGGGTACGGGCGACCCGTTTGCCGATATGGCCTAGTCCAAGGACGCCGATGGGCCAGGTTTTCCGCTCAATGGGGCGGTGGATGCGCCAGACGTTTTCGGCCCGTTGGGATTCATAGATCGTCATGTCGCGGCTGAACTTGATGACATGGTAAGCCACATATTCCGCCATCTGTACGGACATGCCGGCGTCTTCCAGGCGTACCACGGGAATGTGGCGGGGCAGGTTGGGAACTTGTAAGAGGCCGTCAATGCCAGCGCCCAGGTTGAAGACAGCTTTAAGATTTTTTTCTCGTTCGAACAACTCAGCCGGTGGTTGCCAGACAATGGCGTAATCAGCGTTGCAGGTTGGTGCGTCCGGGCTCCACACATGGACTTCCGCCTCGGGCAGCAAGGCCTGGATGGGCACGGTCCAGCGTTCGGGTTTAGGGTCTCCCGCAACAAAAATGATTTTCATGATTGACACCATCTGGTTAGTACTTGTTTATTGTTTTTTGCCTTCTATATTTCGCTGTGCAAAATACAGTATCATTTGTAGATGATTCAGAGAGCCAATGCAAGTACGCTGGTGGAGCAGGGGTTTTCACCCAATCTGCTGGGAAAGGTAGCAGAGTAAAGATTCGCCAGCTAAAATAGTATTTCATTATGACAATACGTTCCGTCTTAGGATGCCGTTATCGGTTTAGGACGAATCCAGGAAGGCATGCTGCATTGGGCGCATGTAAACAGACAAGGAGGGTGCATTCGGCACCCCAGGACAAAGAACTTCTATGAGTACCCCTACAAACCCTAAATCTGCAGCGCAAAAAACCAAGTCCACTGCTACAAAAGCCAAATCAGCCGCCAAGAAGGCGCCGGCGCTGGAAGATGTGGAAGTTTCCGCCAAGCCGGAGAAGGACCGCAAGTTTGTCGAGGCCCTGTCGCGGGGGCTGGATGTGCTGCGGGCGTTCAGTCAGGGTTCGGTGATCCTGGGCAACCAGGATATTGCCCGTATTACCAAACTGCCCAAGCCCACCGTGTCGCGTATGACCTATACCCTGACCAAGCTGGGCTATCTCAGCTATTCGCCCCAGCTGGAAAAGTACCAACTGAGTTCAGGCGTTCTGGCTCTGGGTTATGCCTATGTGACCAACCTGCGGGTGCGTCAGCTGGCCAAGCCCTATATGGATGAGTTCGCCCGGCGTACCAATGCTTCCGTGGGGCTGACCTGCCGCGATCGCCTGCACATGATCTATGTGGAAAACCGCCTGCCGCCGGAAGCCTCCATGCTGCGCATGGAAATTGGCCTGCGTATGCCGATTGTCACCTCCGCTGCCGGGCGCGCCTATCTGGCCGCGATCAGCGAGGATGAGCGCAATCACCTGATGGCCGCCCTGGAGAAGAAGTACGGCGAGGATTGGCCGGAGCTGGAGACCAGCATCCAGAAATCTCTGGAAGAATATAAGCAGTACGGTTTCTGCCTGTCCCTGGGAGACTGGGACCGCAACGTCAATGCCGCGGGTGCCCCCGTCTTTCTGGCCGATGGCACGGTCATGGCACTGACCTGCTCTGCGCCTTCCTTCCAGGTTTCCGCTGACGAAATGAAAAACTCCATCGCCCACCAGTTGGCGATGCTGGCCAGCGATATCGAATCCCTCGGCGCTTGATCCGAAGCTCTCTCACCGTACCCATTGCCGTGCGGTGAGAGGGGCCGCCTATTTAAGGGTAGGTATCACCCGAGGATCGAACAACGGAAGGTTGCACCATGAACATTGTGATCTTGGGGGCTGGCGCCATTGGCTGCTACCTGGGTGCCGCCCTGCAGGCCGGAAGCCTCAAGACCACCTTGTTGTTGCGGGAGCGGATGCAACAGGAGCTGACTGATGCCGGTCAGCTGACCCTGAGCGATTACCGTGGCCTGCAGCAACGCGTGCCCCTGCCCCGGCTGACGACAGAGCCCGGCGTGCTGGCGGAAGCCGACCTTATTATTCTCACCGTCAAATGCCTGGCCGTGGAAGCGGCTGCCCTACAGATCGCCCGCTATGCCCAACCCGCCACACCGGTGCTGGCCTTGCAAAACGGTATTGGCAGCGAACAACCCCTCCAGGAGCGTTGCCCGCAGCAGACGTTGGTGCGGGGCATTGTCGGCTTCAATGTAGCCCCTCTGGGCCAGGGGCGTTTTCACTGTGGCACCCAGGGTGAGGTGTATTGCGAACCCGGCCTGACTTCCCTTTCGCTGACCCGCCTTCAGCAGGCCCTGGGCCGTGTGGGAGTGGAGTTGCGCGTCAGTGAAGATTTCACTGCCCTGCGCTGGGCCAAGCTGCAACTGAACCTGAACAATGCCATCAATGCCCTGAGTAACCTGCCGCTGAAGACCGAGCTGGAGCAGCGGGGGTACCGGCGGGTTCTGAGTCTGGCTATGAGCGAGTTGCTGGCGGTTGTCCGGGCGCAGCAGTTGCGGCTGCCGAAGCTCACCCGGTTGCCGCCGGCCTGGATTCCGCCCTTGCTGAAGGTGCCGGATGCCCTGTTCCGCCGCTTGGCCGGCAGCATGCTGGCCATCGATCCCCAGGCGCGCTCCTCCATGTGGGAAGATCTGTCTCACCAGCGCCTGAC
>JAJUGC010000320.1 GCA_029268325.1 Gammaproteobacteria bacterium
AGATCGCGCTCCAGATCCTGCATGCCGGACGCTACGCCTATAACCCCAAACTGGTAGCCCCATCCGCAATCCAGGCGCCCATTAATCCGTTCAAGCCCAGAGAGCTGACCACGGAAGAAGTGGATGAGCAGATCGAGGCCTATGTGCGTTGTGCGGCCCTGGCCCAGCGGGCGGGATACGACGGCGTGGAGATCATGGGCTCCGAAGGTTACTTCATCAACCAGTTCATTGTTTCCCATACCAACAAGCGTACCGACAAATGGGGCGGCTCCTATGAGAACCGGATCCGTTTGCCCATTGAAATCGTGCGTCGGGTCCGGGAGCGGGTTGGCCCCAATTTCATCATCATCTATCGCCTGTCCATGCTGGACCTGATCGAAGATGGCAGCACCTGGGAAGAAGTGGTGCTGCTGGCCAAGAAGATCGAAGAGGCCGGCGCCACGATTATTAACACGGGTATTGGCTGGCACGAGGCCCGTGTTCCCACCATCGCCACCATGGTACCCCGTGCTGCCTTCACCCGCGTGACGGCGAAAATGAAAGAGCACGTGAAGATTCCGCTGGTCACCACCAACCGGATCAACATGCCGGATGTGGCCGAGCAGGTGTTGGCACAAGGGCATGCGGATATGGTCTCCATGGCGCGTCCGTTCCTGGCGGATGCGGACTTCGTCAACAAGGCGGCAGCCGATCAGGCGGATGAAATCAATACCTGTATTGCCTGTAACCAGGCCTGTCTGGACCACACTTTCCAGATGAAGCTGACCTCCTGTCTGGTCAACCCACGGGCCTGTCATGAAACGGTGCTGGTGTTCAGGCCCACTGCCAAGCCGAAGAAAGTGGCCGTGGTGGGAGCTGGTCCTGCCGGGCTCGCGGCGGCAACGATTGCGGCCGAGCGTGGCCATGAAGTGACGCTCTATGAAGCTCAGGACAAGATCGGCGGCCAGTTCAACGTCGCCAAGCTGATCCCCGGCAAGGAAGAGTTCCACGAGACCCTGCGTTACTTCGACCGGATGCTGAAGAAGCACAAGGTCAACCTGGTGCTGAACAAGCGTGTGACCGCCCAGGAGCTGATTGAGGCGGGCTTCGATGAGGTATTGCTGGCCACGGGTGTGACCCCGCGGGTACCGGACATTCCCGGTATCGACCATCCGAAGGTTATCGGCTATCTGGATGCCTTGCTGGGACGCAAGCCCGTGGGCAAGACGGTTGCGATTATCGGCGCCGGCGGCATTGGCTTTGATGTGGCGGAGTTCATCACCCACGAAGGCAAATCACCGAGTCTGGATATCGACGCTTTCATGAAGGAGTGGGGCGTGGATCTGGAAGTGGAGCATCGGGGTGGTATTGCCGGAGTCGAGCCGGTGATGCCGGAAGTGCCGCGCCAGGTTTACCTGCTGCAACGGAAGAAGTCCAAGGTGGGGCAGGGCCTGGGCAAGACTACCGGGTGGATCCATCGTACTTCCCTTAAAAACCGTAACGTGCAGATGATTCCGGCGGTGGAGTACGAAAGGATCGACGACGCAGGCTTCCATGTGAAGATCAATGGTGAGCCCAAGACCCTGGATGTGGAAACCGTGATTGTCTGTGCCGGTCAGGAGCCGCTGCGGGCGTTGCACGCTGAGCTGGAGAAGGCCGGTGTCAAGGTACAGCTGATCGGTGGAGCCGATGTGGCGGCCGAGCTGGATGCCAAGCGGGCGATCAAGCAAGGTAGCGAAGTAGCAGCTGCCCTTTAATCCACAAACCATAGTCCTTCGAAGTGAAGGCGTTGCCTCTGTAGAAGCAAGCGTGCTGGAACGGGCCCCTGGTTCGGTTCAGCACGCTGTTTTTATTTCTGACGGCTTGTAGCCAAGTCTGCCTGAGCGCACAGTTTGAGCAAGGACGGCGTCAAAAAATCCTACGTCCACATCCTGGATTCCGGGAATCTGTGACCGGAACAGCTGCAGAAATCCCACGACTCCTTCATACTTTCCTGGCCGTTAGGGACAATTCAGCGGTATCCATCCATGAGTCGTATGCAGGTTTCAGGAAACTATGCCTCGGTCATCTTCTAGTCAGGTCTATGAAGCCGTGTTCTTTATGCAAGATCATGGCGTAAGCAGACAGATGCGCTATAACGAATTTGAGGCCATCCTCGATGGGGTCGTGGCGTTGCCCGACTATGCAGACACCGAGGCAACGCTGGTTTATGTGGAGATTGACCAGAGCCTCCAGATCCAGGCCCTGGTGTTTTTTCTGCTGTATTTCGATGAGGAGGGGCGCGCCGATCCGGAGTGGAACCTGCCACTGCAGCAACTGGCGAAAAATGCAGGGCCGGGCCCCACCTTGGGCGACCGGCTGGTGCGCCTGTGCTGTCGCAGCCAATGCCCGATTAACTGGCACCAGAAGGCCATGTGGGATCCGGGCATGAAGCCGGGTGCCAACGATTTTCATGCCATCCAGCGGGCGGTAGAGGAAAACCGCTTGCGGTTCGAGAAGGTGGCCCCCAGCAGTCAGGAAGAATCAAAAGATTCAGGCGCAGATTTTGGTCGGATCGATTCCGGTGCAAGGTCTTCCCAGGATGGCCTGTCCCGCGAGCACCGGATCAAAATCGCTCGCCTGATCCGGGCGCAACGTCTACATATCAAGACACTGATAGGCCAGCATGAAGAGGCTTTGGCTGAGGCTGCGCGTCAGCATCGGATTGAGATGCAGGCGCTTAAAACGGAGCTTCAGGATTCCCATCAGCATCAGGAGCAACTCAAGGTCCAGAACGAGCAACTGAAAGCCTTGCTTGCCGAACGGGACTTGCGTTGTGAACAACTGCAACAACAGTTGGAGGCTCTGCAGGCCAAGTTTGGGGAGATAGACGCTTCAGTACGGGACTCGGCCCAGCGTACCCAAAACCGCCTGGAGGCGGAGCTGGTGATTCTCAAGGAGCAGCTGGCCCGCCGGGATCATGAGCTGCTCATGAGAAACGAGCGGGAAGAAAAGCTCAAGGCCGAGCTTGAGTCTTTGAAGCAGGCCATGGAGAAGGCCCGCGAGACCGATGTGTTGAGCAAGCTGATCGGCCTCGATATCATTTTTGTGGTTTATCACGCAGGGGTCGGGCATATCACCATTCCGCCTGCCGACCTCGAGACCTATATGGCCAACCCGACCGCCTATGCTGCCGCCCAGTGTCATGTGAGCGAGGACCATTACCGGTGCTGGCTGGCCCACTACGACAACCCTGTTTGCATGCATCAAACG
>JAJUGC010000321.1 GCA_029268325.1 Gammaproteobacteria bacterium
CCGTAGACGCCCGTTTGCTGTACGTCTAAGGAGCCCCTCATGGCGCATGAAGAACTGGTCCGTCGCAAGAACGACCACCTGGATATTCTGCTACGCGCAGAGCAACCTCTGAACTCTGTATCAGAAGAGTTTTCACGTTATCGGTTTTCTCATTGCGCCTTGCCGGAGCTTCATCTGGATCAGATCAGCCTCCAAACTGAACTGTTTGGCAAGCCCTTGAAAGCGCCTTTCCTGATCAGCTCCATGACCGGTGGTGCGCTACGGGCAGCAACCACCAACCAGCACTTGGCCGAGGCCGCGGAACGTCTGGGCATCGCCCTCGCAGTAGGCTCCCAACGGGTGGCCCTGGAAACACCGGCCAATCAGGGTCTGACTCGGGAACTGCGGCAATTTGCCCCGACGATTCCAATTCTGGCGAATATCGGCGCCGTTCAACTGCGCGATAACGGACTTGATTGGGCACGTCGAGCCGTGGAAATGATTGAGGCCGATGCCCTGATCATCCACCTCAATCCGCTCCAGGAAGCAGTCCAGCCTCAAGGCGATCGGGATTGGCGGGGCATTTTAAACGCCATTGAAGAAGTCGCCTCAAAACTGGGGGTTCCCATTGTGGCCAAGGAAGTCGGCGCCGGAATCTCTGCTTCCAATGCGAAAGTCCTGGTTGATGCCGGCGTTTCCGTCATCGATGTGGCTGGCAGCGGCGGCACCAGTTGGGCATTAGTAGAAGCCGAGCGTGCCACCACTCCGGCGGAAAAAGCCATTGCCAAAGCATTTGGCAACTGGGGCATTCCCACGCCCCTGGCCATTGTCGAAGTGCGCCAGGCCCTGCCTGAAATCCCCCTGATCGCCTCGGGCGGCATCCGGGACGGCATTGATGCCGCCAAGGCCATCCGATTGGGGGCCGATCTCGTCGGCCAAGCCGCCGCGGTGCTCACCAGTGCCCTGGCGTCCAGCGAAGAAGTGATCGAACACTTTGAAATTTTGAGCCAACAATTACGCATTGCCTGCTTTTGTACGGGTAGCAGTACGTTGCTGGAACTTCGTCAGGCAGATTTCTTTAAGGATGGGGTAAAAATACCCTTCTGAAAAACGCTTACATTGTTTATCGGCGGCCTGGATTCCAACCAATTGCTCTAGACTGCCACTCCGGGTCCTTTAGCAAGGGCTCGCCTTCCGCCAACGCCAGTTGGTAGGCCCGCTTCTAGACAGGTAAAAAGACTTTTCACATAGCAGCGCACCGCCTGATCCGGGCCATACACCCTACCCAGAAGGCGGTCAGCCTTTTGAAGATGAATCGCCAGACGTTCGCAAGCACCCTGCTCCCCCAATAACGTCAGAAGCGTTACCTTGCCCTGGTCCTGCCCCCTGTCCTTCCCGGTATGGGGGTTGTTGTCATTCAGATCATCGAACAGCTGGAAGGCCTGCCCTAGTTCACTGGCAAAGGTTTCCAGCGTGCTGACCACCGGCTCGCCGGCGCCCGCCGCCAGGGCACTGATCTGTACTGAGGCCCGAAACAGCGAGGCCGTTTTCAGATCGCTGGTTCCCGCGATCTCATGCTCCGGTCGGAAGGTGGACGCCTCATGCAGATCTTCATATTGGCCCCGGACCAGCCCTTGAGCACCGATGGCTTGTGACAAAACCTGATTCATCCTGACCCGGGCTTCCAGGGAAATGCCGCGGGCCATAGCGTCTAACGGGAAATCGGGATCAAGGTTCATGCTCTGGGAGAGAAAGCCTGGGATACCCGTGTATCCACAGCGCCTAGTGACAAACTGCGCCTTCTCACGCTGGCACTGTTGACCGCCCTTAGTTCCCGATACGTCCCGACCTCACCACGCTCGCCTGGCCTCTGTCAGCGACCGGCTTGAACTCCCTATGCGCCCGGTCTTCCTTAAACTCTCCTTGTGTTGGGCTCGCAATTCCTGCCTCAGCTGCGCCACAGGTGGCACCAGCAGAAATCCAAAAGAGACACAACCGTCCTTTTCCTGCACAGCATGGTGCAACCGGTGGGCCTGATAGAGGCGTTTGAGATACCCCCGGCGGGGAATATAACGAAAAGGCCAGCGACGATGGACTAGGCCATCGTGGGCCAGAAAGTACAGAAAGCCATAGGCGGTCATCCCCGCGCCGATCCATTCCAGCGGATGATAACCGGATGTTCCTAGAGCAATCAGCAGGATCGCGATTCCGGCAAATACCACTGCATAAAGATCGTTCTTCTCAAATCGCCCTGCTCCCGGCTGATGATGAGAGCGGTGCCAGCTCCAACCCCAACCGTGCATGATGTATTTATGGGCAAACCAGGCGAACACCTCCATGCCCGCTAGGGTGAGCAGGAATACCAGGGTATTCCCGAGCAGGGTCATGAGCTTTCCTCTTCCAACGCTGCCCGCAGTTCCTCGGCGTCAGTGAAGGTACGCCGTTCCAGGACTTCCCGGTTATCTAGCCTGAGCCAAAGCACTTCCCCATCGTTCTTGAGGTGCTCGGGCGCCACGGCACTTTCCCGGTCCAGCAGAACCCTGTAATTGGCCTCACGCATGGAGGGTATCAGAAACATGCGGGTGACCAGCCCCGGCATCTTGGAAATGTCAGCCACATAGAGCGCCTGCCGTGCGTCGAGATAGCCTTCCGGCTGATCCTTGATGGCCTCGTCGACCACAGAGGCCGCTTTGCGGCTGCTGGCCACCAAAAGAATCCTGGTGCTTTCTGTCAGTGTGACTGTTTCTTCAAACTGATCCTGGAGAGTGAATGGCTCTAGGGTCTGAGCTGTTTCGATTGCCTGCGCGCCCAAGGAAACACCCATGAGCATCAGTACCAGCCTTAGCTTCATGCATTGCCCTCAATCGCGTCGATATGGCGTTGTATGACCTGTGTCGGGGGACTTTCCAAGTATACAGAGACGCGAATACAGATCAGCGGCGGAAAACGACTGGCCGACTAAAGGACAATAACTGCGAGAGGATGTGTTTTTTATTGGAGCCCTGGGCCGGGTGTAAATACCCCGGTTTTAGTGGCAGCTTTTGATGGGTGCTTTAAATACAGAAACAGGCCGGGATAAGCGTCACTGTGACGTTTATCTTCCGGGCAGGAGAAATCTTTTTATTAATTCATTGATGTTTAAAGGAATAAGTAAAGTCATCGCTGCGGACTGGCACATCCAAAGCCAAATTCGGAGGGAGGATATACGACATGGTGACGGAAAATATCCGGCTCAAATTCTGA
>JAJUGC010000322.1 GCA_029268325.1 Gammaproteobacteria bacterium
ACGGTTCTGTGAGAGGGATGAGGCGGTAACGCCTCACCCTACTCGCTATTTGGATTCGCGGCTGATCTGGGAAGAGTCAGGCTAGAGGCGAATGGTGTCGCTTTGGGCCATGGTCTGGGTGCCTACCACGATCATGCGCAACATGGTGGTCATTTGTTCCTGGATCTCAGCCCGCTTTTCGAGGGGCAAGTCCATGGCAGTGGCCCCCATGGCAAACACCAGGCGGGTAATCGCCTTGGCGACGAGGGCTGGCTCATAGATCCCTGTGTTATTGGTTTCGGCAAGGCGGATCAGATCCACCCGGAGCTCTTCTTCGAAAAAGTTCAGCTCCCTTTCCACAGCCTGTTTAAAGGCATCGGAGCCAACGGTGCCTTCCCGGAGAAGAATGTGCAGGTAGCGTTCGTCCCCATTGAGCTGCTCCATAAAGGCCTCGACGGATGAGCGAACCACACTGCGCTCCGGGCTGGCCCGGTTGCGGGCTTCACCAATGATTTTGCGGAGCGAGCGTCCGGCCCGGTCAATAAGGGCAATGGCCAGCTCGTCCATATCCCGAAAGTGGCGATAGAAGCTGTTGGGGGCTATTCCCGCTTCACGGGCCACTTCCCGCAGGCTTAGCGTGGAGATGCTGCGGTGGGGGCCGATGAGCTTAAGGGCCGCATCAATGAGGTCATCGCGGGTGATGACCGCTTTGCGTCCCTGATGGGCCCGCTGTGGGGGGTTCTGTTCTCCATTGGATTCACTGTCCAATGGCTTGGCATGGTCCTGCATTCGATAAAGAGTCGGTTTAACTAATGGAGGGACAAGTATACGTCAAATTTTGCCAAGTATATTGATTACGGTTGTATATACATGTGTATAATAAGCCGCTCTTAAGGAAACAGGTAAGGTATTGCTTCGTGAGTTCACAACAGACTTTTTCATTTTCGCGCCTGTTGCAGCCCTTGGTCGCGCCAGATGTATTCGACTTCTGGGCGAGCAAGATCAGCCCCACACTGGCGTGGAACCGTGCATTGGCCAAGGTTGTAGAACGCCATGTGGAAGCGAAGGATACGGTGACTCTGGTGCTCAAATGCAACCGGCACTTTAAGGGATATGAGCCCGGCCAACACCTGAATGTAATGGTAGAGGTGGATGGAGTTCGCCTGACCCGTAGTTACAGCCCTACCAGCCTTCCCGGAAAAGGCCGGCGCTTGGCAATTACCGTTAAGCGGGTGGAAGGGGGTAAAGTCAGTACCCAACTGTGCACCCGTACCCAGGTGGGCGACGTTATTGAGCTTGGGGATTCATTCGGCGAGATGACCCTGGCAAATAGCACCTGTGACAAGTGGCTGTTTGTGGCGGCTGGCAGCGGCATTACACCGCTCATCAGCTTGACTCGCGCTTTGGCAGCCCAAGGTCGGGCCAAGGATGTTGTGTTGCTGTATTGGGCCCGTACAAGGGCTGATGTGTGCTTTGCTGCGGAGCTGAAAGAACTCGCGAAACAGCAGGTAGGTTTTCGGGCGCAGGTCTTTTTGACCCGCGAGACCAGTCTGTTGGAAGGCGAATTATCCGGACGCCCCTCTGGGGAGCAGATTGAGCAGTTGGTTCCCGACCTGGCCGAACGTACCGTCTATGCCTGTGGCCCCGCGGGCTTTGTAACCACCATCCGCAATGCACTCCAGGCGAAAGCAGGGCAGTTTAAGGAAGAAGCCTTTTCCCTGCCGGAACCTGAAGAGACAAACCTCCTGGCCGATGCTGCTGGCGAGACCGTTCAAGTACAGTTGGCGCTTAGTGGGCGCACCCTGACAGTGCCGGTCGGCCAACCACTGCTAAACGCTCTTGAAGAGCAGGGCATCCAGCCGGCGTATGGCTGTCGGATGGGCATTTGCAAAACCTGCGTCTGCAGCAAAACGGGCGGAACCACACGGGATTTGATGACCGGCTATACGGAGCCCGAACCGGATCAGGCACTCAGGCTGTGCATCAGCAGCGCTGTGACCGATGTGACTCTCGACCTGTAAGACATTTTATTTTAAGGATCTGAAAACATGACTCAACGAGTCCAAAATAGAACCCTCTCTACGGAAGAGCTCAACCAATTCGGCGCCGAGCTGGATGCTTTGCGTGCCCGTATTAAAGCTGATCTTGGAGAAGAGGATGCCCGTTATATCCGCCGCATCGTCAAGGCGGTTCGCTATACCGAGGCGGCGGGGCGTCTGTTGCTGTTTGCGGGGGCTTTCCCGCCGGCTTGGGTGCTGGGAACCTTGCTGCTGGGCATTTCCAAGATTCTGGAAAATATGGAGCTGGGCCATAACGTAATGCATGGCCAGTACGACTGGATGCAAGACCCTCACCTGAACGGTAAGACCTACGAATGGGATATTGTGGGTACCAGCGATAACTGGCGTGAAACCCACAACTTCCGCCACCACACCTATACCAACGTCCGGGGGATGGACGAGGATATCGGCTATGGCCTGGTTCGGTTGTTCCCGGAGCAGCGCTGGAAGCCTGCCTATCTGTTCCAGCCGCTCTACAGCATTCTGTTCGCACTGCTGTTCCAGTGGGGTGTTGCGATCCAGAATTTGCGTCTGGGACATGTATTTAAAGGTAAGAAAACTAAAGAGCAGTTGAAGAAGGACTTCCTGCCGGTGGGACGCAAAATGCGTCGTCAGCTTCTGAAGGACTATGTGGTGTTCCCGCTTCTGGCCGGACCTTTCTTCCTGCCGGTGTTCCTGGGGAACCTGGTGGCCAACGGTATCCGCAACGTGTGGACTTTCACCATTATTTTCTGCGGACACTTCACCGCCAATGCGGAGGTGTTTCCCAAGTCCGTTCTGGAAAACGAGACTCGCGCCCATTGGTATCTGCGCCAACTGCGGGGCTCCTCCAACCTGACCGGTAGCAAGCTGTTCCACATCATGTCCGGCAACTTGAGCCATCAGATCGAGCACCACATGTTCCCGGAGATTCCTGCCCGTCGTTATGCGGAAATGTCCAAGGAAGTGCAGGCAATTTGTGCCCGTTATGGCCAGCACTACAACACAGGCTCTCTCTGGCGTCAGTTCGGACAGGTCGTTGGCCGTATCCTGCGCCACTCCCTGCCGAGCAAGCCGGCCTCCAGCTCAGTTAATAACGGTGTTCCCGCTTAAGGGCATCTGATTAAAAAGAAGCCTGCTGCCACAAAAAAAGCCTGCACCTGCTGCAGGCTTTTTTGTTTGCCCGGCGAAGCCGGCAA
>JAJUGC010000323.1 GCA_029268325.1 Gammaproteobacteria bacterium
GACAACCTACCCGGCTTTCCGGACGGCATCTCCCGGGGCCAACATCCGAACACCGGCGAACCGGTCTTTTGGGTTGCGCTGTTTAGCCCCCGCAACGCCCTGCTTGATGCTGCCCACCCCTATCCCTGGGTGAAAAAGCTCATGCTGGCCTTGCCAGAGTTTCTGCAACCCAAACCGGTCCGCTATGGTCTGGTGCTGGCCCTGGATGCCCAAGGCAATATCCTCACCAGTCTGCACGATCCGACCGGGCACCACCTTCATGAAGTTACGTCGGTACAGCAGGTAGGCGATCACCTCTATCTGGGCAGCCTTCACAATGACCGGATCGGCAGGCTGTCGGCCCGGGCCGCGCTGGCTCAATGAGTCAGCGCCGGCAATACTACAACTGTCGTAACATGGATTGCTTACGGTCGATCATTTTGCGGTAGGTAGCGATCAGGATGTCTTTATGGAGCCGATCCGACTGGCTTAGCTCCCGCACCCGGGCTTCGAGTTGATCCACCTCTGCAGACATCTTGTCCCGCAGTTGAACTCGCAGCAGATCCAGCTGATGTAGGTTCAAAGGTCTTTCCATCTGGCAACTTCCTTGTCCAGTGTGACTGGATGTATTTTGATCAAAAATTTAGTTTGTTGCTGTGCGCAGCCGCAAAGAATCAGAGACTGCCCCCACTACCTTCAACGGCACTGCAATCCTTGCGATCCCGTTATCCTGCACTGATCGGATAAAATCCTTTCCGGACAAAGCGAGCAGCAGGAAATTCTTACAGCTCGAGCGCATCCCTTTCAAGCTGTCGCCATCTCGCTACCGCTTTGCCCCGGATGTACGGGTGCAATAGCGGTTGATCTGCATCAGCACCTTCACCAGGCTCGGTAGATGATGGGAGACCAGGGGCAGGCCGGTGGTCAGTAAAGAGACCGAAATCTCCCGGGCCGGATCAGCCCAGCAGAACTTGTTGATCAGGCCCACATGGCCGTAGGCACGACCGGTCCATTGCCCCCACAGGCCCACCGGATCGCCGCCCAGCATGAACCCCGCACTGTAGCGCATGGGCAAATACAGGGAGCGATCCAGCCGTAACGAGCCATATTCATGGACCGCCCGTTGGATGGTAATGGGTTCGAACAGTTGCTGGCCCTGCCACTCGCCGCCGTTCAGCATCATCTGGAAGAAACGGCTCACCTCTTCGGCCGTGGCGTAAATGTTACCCGCCGGCACCACCGCCGCCCGCCAGCGCTGGTCGTTGGTAACTTCCGCAGCCCGTTCCATGCTGACGCCCAGGGCCCGCTGCACGATGCGATTAATCGGAAAGGGCGGCTTGGGGCCGGTGAAATAGTTGCGCGCCACCCGCGGGGCATAGGCTTCATCAATGCCGTAGGTGAAATGGGTCATGCCCATTGGCTGGCGGATGTGTCGGTCGAGAAAGTTCTGGATGCTGTCGCCGGTGACTTTTTCCAGCACCCGGGCCATCACAAAGCCGCCGGTAATGGCGTGATAAGCCAGATGGGCGCCATCGGCGGCAATGGGCTTGGCCGCGCACAGCAGCCGCCAGACTTCATCAGGATTGTAGAGGGTGTCCGGCGAGACCTTGGTGGGCAGCCCCGGAATCCCCCCGCGATGGGACAGGATCTGGTGGATGGTAATATTCCGCTTGCCGTTGGCGGCGAACTCGGGCAGGTAATAGCTGACTGGATCCAGCAGGTCGATGACCCCTTGCTCCGCCAGCTTGTGCATCAGCAAGGCAGTAACCGCCTTGGAGGCTGAGAAAATACACACCGGCGTATCCGGTGTCATCAGGCGCTTTTCGTCCCACAGCCGGTCCTCCGGGCCATTGCCGCTGGCATATCCCAAAGACCGGTTGAACAGGATCTGGCCCCGGCGACGCAGGCAGAAGCTGATGCCGGGCTGGGTTCCGGTCCGGTAGAGATTCTCCACCGCCTGCCAGATCTTGGCCGCACCCTTTGCCGAAATGCCGAGCTCTTCCGGCGCGACTTCCTGCTGCGGATGGGCCTGACAGACCAAATCCAGATCCGGCTCTACCGGGCTCAAATGCCACCAACGTCGTAACAACTGCTGCATATAGCTCTTTCCAGGGATGCCCCTCAGGGCCTTCTATTAGTTTTATTCTAGGGAGCCGTGCGGGCGCCTGTTTCTTGAAGCTCTGGCCCTTTTCCCGCCCATGGTTGGCTCCTTACCCTTGAGTATAGAAGATCCTGGGCAACGCAAAGCCCCGGAGACAGGGGCTTACAGAGATTTAGGGGTTACCAGGTTTGCAGCTCGGCCTGCAGAAAGCGCAGGCTTTCCATGACCCGATCGCTGTCACGGGTGGCCTTGCGCAGCAAAATCACCCCCTGGATATGGGTCACGATAAAACGGGCACCCTGTTGGGGGTCCTGCAGACGCTTCAATTCGCCCGCCTCCATAGCCCGTCGCAGGGCCTGCTCCAGCAGGCGCTCCAGTTGCATGAACGTTTCCTCCACCTGGCTACGGATGTCCTCGTCTTCGGGACCGCATTCCGCCACCGCATTCTGAAAGAAACAGCCACTGTCTCCCGACGCCATCGCCAGTCCCTGGCCCAGGTTCTTCAGGTAAGCGCTGATCGCCCCCATGCCCGCATCCGGGGCCAGCAAGGGCTCCACCAAACGGTTCATGACAGACTTTCCGTAGCGATCCAGGGCTTCCAGAAACAGGGTGCGCTTATCTCCGTAGGTGTTGTACAGGCTGAAACGGTTGATCCCCAAGGTATCCACCAGCTCCTGCATGGAGGTGGCCTCATAACCCTTGGCCCAGAACAGGCGCATGGCCTGCTTGAGCTTTTCGTCACGGTCAAAGGTCAGTTGTCGTCCCATAATCGCGTATCTCTGTCCAAGCTACCGCTTAATTCTCTGTCCAAGCTACCGTTTAATCAGTGCGGCAACCGGACAAGGGCAGACCTCACCCGGTTTCGTTCAGTGCCGCCCACTTTATTGACCCTACATCCAGAAAAGTATAGTTTTTGACTGATCAGTTAGAAATGAGTTCCACCAACCCCCGCCACCCCTCAGTCCAAGAATAAGGAAGACTCGCCATGAAAATCCATGAAATGAGACAGGCCCCCAACCCGCGCCGGGTGCGTATGTTTTTGGCAGAAAAGAACATTCCCATGGAGTACGTGGAGGTTGATCTGGCCAAGGGCGAACATATGACGCCCGAGTTCAAACAGAAAAACC
>JAJUGC010000324.1 GCA_029268325.1 Gammaproteobacteria bacterium
ACAGGATGGGGGAGATGAAGGCGAAGGAGGAGGCCAGGAAGACCGGCACCATGCGTCCGGTGCAGAGTTGGAAGATTAGGGTGCCGATACCGGCGGTGAACAAGGCGACATTCGGGTCGAGCCCCGTGACCAGTGGCATCAATACCAGGGCGCCGAAGGCCACCAACAGCATCTGTGAGCCGGCGAGAGCACGGTGGCCTACTGAAGAAGTATGGCTCATTTTTTTATTGATCCTTCTGTTTGGTTCCGAAAATGCGGTCGCCTGCGTCTCCCAGGCCAGGCAGGATGTAGCCCTTTTCGTTGAGGCGTTCATCGATTGAGGCGGTGTAGAGGTGGACATCCGGATGGGCTTTTTCCAGGTTGGCGATGCCTTCCGGTGCGGCAACCAGAACCAGGGCGCGGATCTCTTTGCTGCCTGCTTTTTTCAGAAGGTCGATGGTGGAGATCATGGAGCCGCCGGTGGCCAGCATGGGGTCGATGATAAGCGCTCGTCGTTGGTCCATCTCGCCCACCAGTTTGTTGAGGTAGGTGCGGGATTCCAGGGTGTCTTCATCACGCACTTGGCCAACCACGCTCACGTGGGCTGCCGGAATCAGGGACAGCACGCCATCGAGCATCCCCAGGCCAGCGCGCAGAATTGGCACGATGGTGACCTTCTTGCCGGCAATCTTCTCTACTTCGATTTCCCCGGCCCACCCCGTAGTGGTATGGGTTTCCAGTGGGAAATCCTTGGTCGCTTCATAGGTTAGGAGGGCGGCAATCTCTTGTGCCAGCTCTCGAAAGGTTTTGGTGCTGCTGCTGGCTTGTCGCATGATCCCCAGTTTATGGCGGATCAGGGGGTGACGAATTTCGTGCACGGGCATGGAGTGGGTCTCCTGACGCAAAAAAAACGGTTTTCGGATAGCCTGCGTATTTTGCAGGGAACTTTCAGGAAGTGCCATGAATATCTGTACAGAATGTCAGGTTCGTTGATGGCCGCCTCCTATCTGACCACTCAAAAACCATTCCGAGAGCAGAAAAGGAGCAAATTTCCCTGGGGAGATTTTGATTTTTCCCTTGCTCTGGGATAATGGCCGCCCATTTCATTCTTGGTTTCCAACATGCGTCTTGACCGTTTCCTCGCAGAAACCACTTCATTGACTCGCTCCATGGCCAAAAAGGCTCTTCACCAGGGCTTGGTCACCGTAAATGGCGAGGTTGTGAAAAAAGGTGATGTTCAAATCACCGATCAGGAAGTGCGCTATCAAGGGCAGGTGCTTAGCCTGCGCGCGCCCCTGTATCTGATGCTTAACAAGCCGGAAGGCTATATCAGCTCCACCGAGGGGGATCTCCATCCTTCGGTGTTGAACCTGGTTCCGCCCGAATGGCGGGAAGGGCTACACCCGGCTGGACGGCTGGATCTGGATACCACGGGCCTGCTGCTGTTGACCGACGATGGCCAATGGTCACACCGGGTCACTTCTCCCCGCAAGGAGTTGGGCAAGATCTATCGGGTTTGGCTGGCGGACGATTTGGGACACTCGGTCGCGGACCAGTTTGCCGAGGGCATCCTGTTGAAAGGAGAAACCAAACCGACCCGGCCGGCGACCTTGGAAGTGGTGTCGTCCCGGGAGGTGCTGCTGCAGATCCATGAAGGCAAATACCACCAGGTCAAGCGTATGTTTGCCGCCGTGGGTAACCGGGTTGTGAAGCTGCACCGGGAGCAGGTTGGTGAGATCCGTTTGGATCCGCAACTGGAGCCAGGTCAGTGGCGGCATTTAACACCTAAAGAAATAAGCTCAGTGGATCAGGGAAGGTTGTAAATGGCCCCGGAGCAACGCGCTGGACAGAAGGTGGTGGTCATTGGTGGTGGCCCCGCGGGCCTCATGGCAGCCGAAGTGCTGAGTGGGGCAGGTATTCTGGTTGACCTGTATGATGCCATGCCTTCCGTGGGGCGCAAGTTCCTGCTGGCGGGTATTGGTGGTATGAATATTACCCATTCCGAACCATTTGACCGTTTCTTGCTACGCTATGGCGCCCGGCAGCAGGCCCTCGAGCCCCAGATCTCCCGCTTCGATAATGAGGGGCTGCGAGCCTGGGTGGAAGGGCTGGGGATTGGCACCTTTGTCGGCTCTTCCGGGCGGGTGTTTCCCACAGACATGAAAGCAGCGCCTTTGTTGCGGGCCTGGCTGAAACGATTGCGATCCCAAGGGGTGCAGTTTCATATGCGCCACCGTTGGCATGGCTTTGCAGAAGCACCGGTACCCGGTGAGAAGTCTTATGTGCTGGCATTCACAGCGCCTGAGGGCGAGGTGAGGGTCGAGGCCGATTGGATTGTTTTGGCCTTGGGTGGCGGGAGCTGGAAACGGTTGGGTTCCGATGGGGCCTGGGTGCCGCTACTGGAGGCACAGGGAGTGACGGTAGCTCCCCTGAAACCTGCCAACTGTGGTTTCGTAGTGGCTTCCGGGAAGGCCGCCACAGGTTGGTCTGAGCATTTTCGGGAGCGCTTTGCCGGACAACCTTTGAAACCCGTGCGGGCCACTCTGGAGGACACCCAGGGCCAGACCCTGAGCAAACAGGGCGAGTTTGTGATTACTGAAACCGGTGTGGAAGGAAGCCTCATCTATGGGCTCTCGGCGGCCCTTAGGAATCGCCTAGAGCAGGCGGGGGAGGCGGTTCTGAAACTGGACCTGGCCCCAGGCCGAACCCTGCAGCAACTTGAGGAAGCCCTCGCTAAGCCCCGGGGTAAGGAGTCCATGGCCAAGCATTTGAAAAAGCGGGCCGGCATCGAAGGGGTCAAGGCAGGTTTGCTGCGGGAGCTGGCCGGCCCGGAGGACCTTGCCGATCCTCGCCGTCTGGCCGCCCTTATTAAAGCCTTGCCCCTGCGCCTGGTCAGCCCCAAGCCCTTGGATGAAGCGATTAGCAGTGCCGGTGGAGTTCCCTTCGAGGCGCTGGACGAACAGCTGATGGTCAGGAATCTGCCGGGTATATTCTGTGCTGGGGAAATGCTGGATTGGGAGGCGCCTACCGGCGGTTATCTGTTGACGGCTTGTTTTGCCACTGGCCGTGCCGCAGGGTTCGGTGTGCTGGAGCGGTTAGGAATGTCCGCCCGTGAATCCTCCTGAATAATGGCCTGTCCCGGCGGCGCTGCTGGTTGTCCTGCAAGGTTTAGCATCCTATGACCAAAGTTCTCATTATTGGCTATGTTTGGCCCGAACCCCGCT
>JAJUGC010000325.1 GCA_029268325.1 Gammaproteobacteria bacterium
CCCCCTTTCGTAAAGGGGGTAGGGAGATTTCTGCAGAGCACCCGGGTATATCCTGCACTGGCTGTGCTGGCAGATTGCGCAGTACTGGCGACACTGGATGATGTACTAGCTGAGGCGCCTACTAGCACAGAGCACGTCCGTCCAAACCCGCCTAGCCGGCCAGCTTCCTCCTCCTCGACCAAATGCCCTTATCCCAGGTAGCCCTGAAAAAACAGGTAATAGCTCAAAACAACTCCGGCTCCAATCGCCAGGCCGACAAAGAGCAGAAGTACACTGGTCAGTATGGCTTTGCGGCGAAAGCGGTCGGCTTTGTCGAGGTTTTTCTGGTGGGACTTGCGGAGGGCTTCGTACTCGTTAGACAGGTCCTTGTGCCATTCCTGCATCATGGAAAAGCTGGAGAATAACCCATCGATCCCAATGGGTTCGATTTTCTCGGTATTGATGTGTTCCTGCAGTTCCTGAACGCTGTTCGCATAGAAGTAGCCCTTGCCGTGTTGGCCGGTGTAGACCAAGGTCAAGCCGGCCTGGGACAGGAGCTTGTCCCGGCGTTCCCGTTCTTGTTTCTCGTGCTCCAAAGCTACCAGGGGGGACTTGCTGACCCGGTAGTCGGGGTAGTTGAACTTCAGCCAGCGGATCAGCAAGGAGAGGCCATAACTGCCCAGGCCCATGCCACGATCCTCTGGGTCAGACAATCCACCTTGCGTACGGGGGCCGATGGAAATAGCTTTTTTGGCCGTGTTGACGATGGCATAGACCGCGTTTTGGCGCGGATCGTAAGCTTCCGATAGCACCGCTGGCGACACGTACATGGGCCGCTCCCGGTTGCCGATATAGCGGATATGTCCCAGTTTACGCATGCGGATGGCGAAGTAGTCCAGAGGTTTCAGAACATGGCGAAAGCCCTGCACTGCGTAGAAGACTTCTCCCTTGGGGCCAAAGGCTCTGACGATGGTTGTTTCCGTGCAGGGGACGGCCAGTTCTCCGATTTTCTGCTCCAACTCCGTCAGCTTGTTTAGAACCGGTGCTTCCTGATCGGCAACTTGCATAACGCTTCCTTTCAAACCTGTTGTTATTGTCGGGGATCCAGGCGCGAAGACAGCAGGCTATTCGAGATGGATGTCCTTATCTGTTAGGCAACTTACTGTTATTTCCTAGGTTGTTACAACTAATAACCAATTTGTTGTAGTGTTTTTATCTATACTTCTCGAATGCGGCCTGATGCCTTCGGTATCAGGAACTCCCATTCCCTCCAGTGATGAGTAGTTATGAAGCAGTCTACTTGTTCTATCCCCCGAATGGCGCTCTGGAAGTGTGCCGTTGCCTTATCTGTCGTGCTTTACCTGCCGGGTGCAGGCATGGCAGCTCCCAAGGAGTATGGGAATGTGGTCGTGGATGAGGTGACCTCCATCTACGATGCCGATACCTTTACCGTGAACATCAAGAACTGGCCCTCCCTGATTGGCGAACGGATCAGTGTCCGGGTCAAAGGAGTGGATGCCCCGGAAATTCGTGGCAAGTGCCAGGCTGAAATCGTGCGGGCACGGCAGGCCAAGGAGTTTACGGTGGAGCAGTTACGTTCTGCCAAGCACATAGAATTGCGAAACCTGGGGCGGGATAAGTATTTCCGCATCCTGGCGGATGTCTTTATTGATGGCAGAAGTCTGGCCCAGCAGTTGGTGGATCGGGATTTGGCCCGCGTGTATGACGGCGGCCGGAAAGAGTCCTGGTGTAGCTAACCCACTCCGTGAACCTGGCCGACGGCCAGTGCTGCAGCCAAGGAATCCGGCTTTTTTCATTACAATGGATACTCCTAAAGGTGACCGGCCAGGGTGTCCGGTCGAGCGGAAGCGCTATCCGGAATCATGGATGGATCACAGAGGAGTCAGAGCATGAAGCAGCAGCGCCAGGTGGTTGTGATCACAGGAGCTTCGGCAGGTATCGGTCGGGCCGTGGCCCGTGCCTTTGGAGCCCAGGGAGCCCGTGTTGCGCTTCTCGCTCGAGGGCAGGAGCGCCTCTTGGCGGCTGCACGGGAGATCCGGGCACTGGGCGGCGATGCGCTGGCCATTCCCACGGATGTAGCTGACTGGCAGCAGGTAGAAGCTGCCGACCAGCAGGTCGAGCGGGAGTGGGGGGCAATCGACGTCTGGATCAATAACGCCATGGTAACGGTTTTCAGCCCCTTCACAGAAATAGCACCGGAAGATTATCGGCGCGTGACCGAGGTGACTTATCAGGGTTATGTCTGGGGTACCCTCGCGGCCCTGAAGCGGATGAAAGCCCGGAACCGTGGCGTAATCATTCAGGTGGGATCAGCGCTGGCTTACCGGTCGATTCCACTGCAATCCGCCTACTGTGGTGCCAAGGCGGCGATTCGGGGCTTTACCGACTCCCTGCGGTCAGAGCTGATTCATGAGGGAAGTCGGGTTCGCCTGACAATGGTTCAGCTGTCGGCCTTCAATACGCCCCAGTTCGACTGGAGCCGCAGCAACATGCAACAGCAGGCGCAACCTTTGCCGCCGATCTTTCAGCCAGAGCTGGCGGCCTCGGCCATTGTGGAGGCGTCGCGCCATCCCCGGCGGGAGCTGTGGGTAGGGTTGCCGGCGGTCAAGGCGATTGTCGGAAACCGGCTGCTGGCACCCTGGCTAGACCGGCTCATGGCCCGGCAGGCCTATGAGGGGCAGCAGACTGACCAGCCTCGGGATAAAGGGCGGTCCGACAACTTGTACCAGCCCGCGGCGGATAATGTCGGGGCCCATGGCCGTTTTGACCAGAAGGCCAGCACCTTCAGTTTGCAGCTCTGGCTGAATCTCAACAGGCGCTGGCTGGTTCCTTCCGCAGCGGTCATTGGAGGGATGGCTTATGCCTGGTATCGCCATCGCCAGGTGGGGGCCTCTCCGTCGAATGTTCCATTGGAGCAGCAGGCGGTTGATCTCAGGCCCTTCATTGCCCCTTCAAGCGTTCACGAATCCCACCAGGGCTAAGGCCTGATGAACCGCCGGTTTCATTGACTCATGGAGTCTTTGCCGGCACTGATCCAGGGCCACTTTGGCCGTGATTTGGGAAACCTGGGTCAAAGCCTGAGGGAAATTGCCGAGCATGGTGCGGGTTCTCACATCGTACTCTTCCGAGAACAGTCCTAGGTCATTGGCGCAGTCA
>JAJUGC010000326.1 GCA_029268325.1 Gammaproteobacteria bacterium
CCGTGGCATCGGTCATGGACAAGAGTTCGTAGATGGCCGCCTTCTTCTCTTCGGTCAGGTCGTCAGCCGGGAGTGATGGCGAGACAAGAAAGCACATCAGTAAGGCAGTTTTCAGCAGCTTCATAGTGACTCCTTAGCTATCCGGCGTTAAAGCCTGTACTGCAGAGGCCTGAGCGGGTCCGTTCAGGTCCTTCTAAAGGGCTCTACATTACGTCCTGCCGTAGCTGGACACCTCTTTAGCATACTGAAGCCGGGTCAAAATAAACCGTTCGTCCGGACCGGCGCTTGAGCGGCCTGTTTGATTTCAGGTTGGGGAAACTCCACATTAAAGCTGTGTGTTGGCATACACACATCACTGTGATGATTCCAGACTTTTAAGCCTCCGCGAGGGGGCTTTTTTTCCAATGAGGGACGGGGTTGCAGGCGAGGTAAGGGCCATGGCGCAGTCGGATATCAATGTGAAAATGCTGCAGGATTATCTCAAGGATGTGTCCTATCCCTGCGATAAGCAGGACTTGCTGGACTTTATCGAAGCCCACGAGGCACCATGGGATGTACAGGCCTGGCTGGAGGATATTCCCGACCGGGAGTATCAGAGCTCCGGCGATGTCTTGCGCAGCCTCGGAACTCTCCACTAACCGGGCAGCCTAACCTTAACCGATCAACGAAACCTCAATCGCTTAACTGAAGGTGGCACGTGCAATGGGCCAGGTTGTTCCCTTAAAACCTCTGTGCATCACCTATGAACCAGGGGCTATCCTGGAGGGCGGTGCCCAGTTTGTCAGGTTGAGGGATTTGAAAGAGGTTTCCGCTTTCTGGTTTGCACACCGTCAACAGTTTACCTGCCTGGCCCGGGGCCGGCGCTGGGGGAGCCGTCAGCAGTTCCTGAATCCGGGAGAGTGGATCTTCGCGCCCCACATTACCGCTTTGGTGCGGGCCGTCACCCGCTGGCATGACATGGGCATCCGGGTACAGTGGGAGGAATGTGTCTTGCTGGATCCGGAAGAGGGGCTGGAATATGCCCGCCAGGCGGAGCGCCTGCGAAGGTTATTGGCAGATATGGGAGTGAATGACAGCCGTCATCGCTATGGGTTCTGGCAGTTGAAATTACCGGCCAGCTTGCGCAACTTCCCCTGGTTTACCGAGTATTCCAACAAGATCCATTATCCGGGCCTGACTCCTGAGCAGGCGGCAGAAATCTTCCAGCTCAGAACCTTTGAGGACTGGCGCCAGTCCAACATGCGGGAAGTGGACTTCATGCTGGCCGAGGAGCTGGATGACCTGATCCGGAGCTGTTGGGATTCCCGCCGCCGAGACCGCTGAGTCGGAACAGGCGCTCATCTCAGTGGATCATTTCCTTGACCGGATATCCCGCATCCACGATTGCCCTCTCGATGACATGGCCCGGCAGGGCGCTGTCCACGTCCACGGCTTGTTCCTCGATATGTACATCGACGTTTGCCTTCTCATCAAACTGCTGTATGGCATCACGAATTGTGGTCGCACATTTGTTGCAGCTGATACCTTCCACTTGAAACCTGTACATAGTCAGGACTCCTGAAACCATGGCATTTACGGGCGGTCGTGAGCAAAATAAACGCTTGTCCTGCCTAAAATCCAAATCATCGCCCTTGGGGGCAAGCAGTAATGACGGGAGATTCGGGTGCCAAGAGTAAAAATTAGTGAAGTGACTGAAATGGCGGCACAACTGGTACAGGCCATCTGTGCGCAGGTTAGCTTCCGTGAAGATGAAATCGAGCATTTGTGTCATCGCCTGGAGATCGATCCTTTCCAGCTGAAGGAGCTGTTCGAGCGGGCCCTGGCTCCGGCTGCGGATATTCCTATAGCGGATGAGGCCATGCCGCCGGCCTGGTATGACAACAATGTCCAGTTAAGCCGGCTGTTGCTGGAGCTCAACGAGATCCTGGAGTTCAGTAAAAACGATTGGCAGGCGGTACTGGAGCGGGCCGAGCTTTCCCAGACTGAGGTGGTGGAGTTGTTTCAGGCGCTTCGCAACCAGTTGATAGAGGCCGCCAAACAGTACGGGGCCTGAAGGATTCAGGCTGGTGTGTAGACACTTACTAGCGCCTTGTGTCGCATCTTTTAAGAATGGCTTGATTTCGCCTGGTGAGTTGCTTGGGCCACTTTATAATACTGGCTCGTAATTGGTACAGGGATGATGTCTCGCCTCTTGCAAAGGATCGTCTTGCTTCAGTATGCGGCTTATTGCTGATTTCCCTTTGTTGTTGTCCGTCAGTGGAATTTCCAAGTAGGCCAAGCGCTTAACCCCCGGCTGGGTGAATGGCCGCAGGCTGAGTGCCAAGCAACCATTTCATCTTTGGCTGCGCGATTCCCCGGCTGCGTTGGACGCTCTGGTGCCTGGTTCACCTTGTGCAACGCCATTCGCGACGATGATGGATGGCTGCCAGGGAGGTGGTTGGGCGACAGGGACAGGAGGGCGACAGGGAGAAGTGTAATCAAATGGATTATTTCAGTTCGCTGACGTTGGAAGGAGTCTGTCTCCAGGAAGCGGTGTTACAGCAAGTCCCCTTCGGCATCATGATTGCCGAAGCCCCGTCGGGACGACTTTTATTCTGTAATCAGGCCGCCAGGACTTTGTTACGGCACGACCTGGTGCAGGCTGAAGGGCTAGAAGATTATGCGGCTTATGGAGCTATCCATAAAAATGGTTCCCCGTACGCCAAGGAGGAATACCCCTTGGCGCGAGCCTTGCGTGGGCAAAAGGTCCGTCAGGAGGAACTTTGGTATTGTCGGGGCGATGGAAGCCTCACCTGTTTATTGGTCAATGCCGTTCCTGTTTACGATAACCAAGGCCGGATATTTCGGGCTTTTCTTTCTTTTGACGATATTTCCGAGCGCAAACAGGCTGAACTGAGCCAGATCAAGATACAGGCCAAGCTACAGCTGGCCACCGAAATCGCCAAGCTAGGCTTTTTTGAGTGGCAGCCGCGTACCGGCAGGGTTTTCCTGTCGGCAGAGTGGAAAAAGCAACTCGGCTATGAGGATGACGAGCTGGAGAACTGCTTTGCCACCTGGGAGACGCGCCTGCACCAGCAGGATCGGGAGCAGACGGTGGCCCTGGTGCGGCAGTTTGTCCGTCGTCCCTGGGCCAACTTTGAAACGG
>JAJUGC010000327.1 GCA_029268325.1 Gammaproteobacteria bacterium
GCCCCTGCCATTGGATAATGGCCTGCTCCAGGGCTGCAGGCTCCCTGAAATCCCCCGGCTTCAATAAGGAACCCGGTCCGGATGGGCGGCCCAGCGTTCCATCACCTGACGGCCTTCGCCGGGCAGATCCTGCTGAATGGGCAGCTGGCGGGCCTCGACAGGCGCCACCAGTTCCCGGTAGAGAAAGTCGTCGTCAAAGCCGACTGCGGCGGCATCGTAACGGTCTGCTGAAAACACAATCCGCTCTATCCGGGCCCAGTAAGCTGCCGCCAGGCACATGGGGCAGGGCTCACAGCTGGTGTAGAGGGTGCTCCCCGTCAACTCCCAATGGTTGAGATAACGGCTGGCATCGCGGATGGCGACCATTTCCGCATGGGCGGTAGGATCCTTGGTTTCCAGGACGCGGTTGGCGCCCCGGCCGATGATCTGGCCGTCGCGGACAATCACCGCCCCAAAGGGGCCGCCCGCCAATGAGGTGGTATTGGCATCGGCCAACCGCAAGGCTTCCCGCAAGAAATCATGCTCGGTCACTTGGCTCATATTCAGGCTCCTTCTTCCTTGAGCGGGCCCTCAGGCCCTCAGTCAGGGGTTAGCGCTGGCTAAAGCGCAGATAAAGCCCAAAGACACCACAAATCAGCAGATAACACCAGCCGAATATCAATAGGCCGAATTTGATGGAGGCGCACCAGAAGGCGAGCTGGGTATGGAACAGGGTGAGCTTGCCGGCCAGGATCTGAAGCAGGGCCAGGTTTTCCACCAGGTCACAGAGGCCGGCCAGAATAAAGCCGCCAATCAGCAGGTGTTTGACGGGGCTATCGATCAGGCGGGTCAGGAAGACAAAAAGCACCACATAGCTAACCAGGAAAGGGAAGTCCAAAAGTAGTGACCAGATGGCGTAGCGGATGCCTTCCAGACCCCAGCTGTCGAGAATCAGGTGGGCCTTGTCGGGCGTGGCGGCCAGCTCCAGGCTGATGATGCCCTGGGGCGCGGCAGCTGTAGCCAATTGCTGGTCGAGCCAAACCAGGGCAGCCGCCAGGATCAGCGTGGCCACAGCCGCCAGATAGAAGAACCATTGGAAGCGACGAACCTGCATCGAGCCTCTCCAGGCAGTCCTTGCTGCGCTAAGTCGTCAAATGTGAATGCGCCCCTGTCGTCGGGCTTGAGTCGATGGGGCTGGCCGCGGTACAAGCAAGAGCTTTCAGCCGTCAGTCCGAGATGAACTGGGCCAGCACCTCATTCAAATACCGGAATCCCTGCGGTGTGGCCTGCAGGCGGGTGTGATCCATCCAGCCCCGCTGGCGTGTTTCCGACAGGGTGGGTTCTAGGGTAGCCAAAGGAAGCCCGCCGCGCTGTACGTACAAGTCTTCATCCACGCCGGCGGTCAGGCGCAGGGCGTTCATCAGAAACTCAAAGGGCATGTCGGCGGGCTGGATCGCCTCTGAGCCGGCCCGATATTGGCCCAGGCGAGACAGGTAATGGGTGGGATTGCGGGTTTTCCAGCTGCGCACGACTTCCTGGCGCTCCTGCCAGGTAATCTTGCCGTGGGCGCCGGCGCCAATGCCCAGGTAGTCGCCAAACTCCCAGTAGTTAAGGTTATGACGGGCTTGTCGACCTGGCCGGGCATAGGCCGACACCTCATACTGGTGCAGCCCGTTGGCGGCCAGGAGTGCCTGCCCTTGCTCCTGGATCTCCCAGAGGATGTCGTCTTCCGGCAGCTGTGGCGGGCGGCTGTAGAACTCGGTGTTGGGCTCGATGGTGAGCTGATACCAGGACAGGTGCTGGGGGCCGTGGCTGAGCGCGACTTTCAGATCCTCCAGGGCCTGCTCCGGTGTCTGGTCCGGCAGGCCGTGCATCAGGTCCAGGTTGAAGTTGTCGAAGCCGGCGGCCTGGGCCTGGTCGATGGCACGCCGGGCTTCCGTGCCGGAATGGATGCGTCCCAGGTGTTGCAGCTGTTTATCGTGAAAGCTCTGGATGCCGATGGACAAGCGGTTGATGCCTGCCTGGCGAAAGCCCCGGAACTTGTCCTGTTCGAAGGTGCCCGGGTTGGCCTCCAGGGTGATTTCGATGTCCTTACGAAAGGGTACCCGTGCCTCGACACCTTGCAGGATGCGCTCCAGGGCTTGGGCGCTGAACAGGCTCGGTGTGCCACCGCCAAAGAAAATGGAAGTGAGGGCCCGGCCTTGCACGGCGTCCAGGTCGGCTTCCAGATCCTGCAGCAGGGCGTCCACATATTCCTGCTCCGGCAGCCCATCGCGCACGGCGTGGGAGTTGAAGTCGCAGTATGGGCATTTGCGCACACACCAGGGACTGTGCACGTAAAGGCTGAGCGGTGGCAGTTCCTGGAAGTGGAAATCAGACATGGTATTGGGCGATCTGCTCCATCAGCTGACGCAGGGCCTTGCCCCGGTGGCTTTGCTGGTTTTTCTGTTCCGCTGGCAGCTCCGCCACGCTACAGCCGGAATCCGGCAGCCAGAACAGGGGATCGTAGCCAAAGCCGCCCGTACCACGGGGCTCCGTCAGAATACTGCCCTCCCAGCTACCGTGGCAGATCAGCGGCGTCGGATCCTGGGCGTGGCGCATCAGCACCAGTACACAGTGGTAGCGGGCTGAACGCTGAGCTTGGGGAACCTCTTTCAAGGCCTCCAGCAGCTTTTGGTTGTTTTCCTCATCCTTGGCGCCTTCGCCGGCATAGCGGGCGGAAAAGACGCCGGGCGCACCCTGCAGGGCGTCCACTTCCAGGCCGGAGTCATCGGCCAGGGCGGGCAGGCCGCTGGCGGCGCTGGCATGGCGGGCCTTGAGGATGGCATTCTCCACGAAGGTGAGCCCGGTTTCCTCAGCAGGCTCGATGCCCAGTTCGTCCTGGGTGAGGATCTCGATGTTGTGGGGAGCCAGCAGTTCGCTGAACTCCTTGAGCTTGCCCTTGTTACTGCTGGCGAGCACGATCTTGCGCATAGGGGTTCCTCAGTCGGCAAACAGGGTCTTGGAAAAGCGGATCGCCATGGGCGGCTGGCCGGGGTCACCCAGTACCCGAACGGTAAAGATCAGCGGATCGTTCTCACTGAAGTGGAAGTCCGCCAGATAATAGATGGCCGGTCCTTCCACAATGCGGCGAAACGCCA
>JAJUGC010000328.1 GCA_029268325.1 Gammaproteobacteria bacterium
GGCCATGACCATGGCAAAATCTAATTTGGGCGATTCATTCATTGGGTGGCTCCGTTTAACTTGTGTTTAATGCTCTGTAGTTTGTTGGTCAGGTATTGCCAACGCTTGTATTGGCGATGCTGTTCGTCCAGGTTGCCTACCCGCTGTAGGGCATTGTCGCAGTGATCCAGCAGTCGGGGGCTGGCCTGGGTTTCTTCGAAATCCTTGATCAGGGCCTGCACCTGGTTCATGTTCAGCGCCTTGTGATGGGGCGTGATGCTAAGGGCAGCCTGGAAGTGCTGGATCGCCTCGGGGTAGTTCCCTTGCTCATAGGCCTTGATGCCTTGGCGGTTGCTTTCCCGGGCCTGCATTTTTTCTTTCAGGCCGACGGGCTCCTCTAGCAACTCTTCGATCTTGGCGCGCAGGGCCGCATCATCCGGATGGCGCTCACCTAACTCGACCAGCAGTTTTTGGGCTTGGGCCGGCTCCTGGAGGCTGTAGAGGGTTTGAGCCATTTCCAGTGCCCATTCCGGATTCGGGTTCTCCAGCTCGTCAAACAGCTCCTTGGCCTGTTTAAAGGCCCTTTGGCTGAGCTCAGACTTACCCTGGCTGGCGTAGACCCGGGTTTCCACCATCAGCGCCTGCAGTTTAACGCCGGGCCGGTCTCCGTATTTGGCACGGGTCTTCTCCAGGCTCTTGAGGACTTCGTTGGCCATGACATCGCTGACCTTGCTGCTGTCGGACTCAGATAGGTCCGACAGGCAGCGGCTGAAGCTCAGGTAAATCTCCGGGGATTCATGGATAGAGTTGTCGCTCAGGCGCGCCGTGGCCCTGTAGGCCCGGGTTGCCGTTTCCAGGTCCTGATTGCCGAGGCTGATCTCCGCCAGGGTCTTTTGCCGTTGCAGGACGCGGGGCGAAATCTCGACTGCTTGGGCCAGGGTGCGCTGGGCCTTTTGCAGGTTGCCCTGCTTTTGATAGGCCCGGGCCAGCCAGTCATAGGCCTCGATGCACTGGTTGTTGTCTTCCAGCAGCCCGCTTAAGGTGGCAATAGCCCCTTCATAGTCCTGCTCTGCCAGCTGGATCTTGCCCAGGCCCAGGCGTGCCCAGTCCAGGGGACGCTGGTTGATCACATCCTGATAGATTTCCCGGGCGTGGGTCAGGTCCCCGGACAGGTAATAGAGGTTAGCCAGGGTTTTGATGCACCAGCTCTTATACTTGCTGTTGCGCTTGATCTCGTCATGGCAAAGGGTAATGGCCTTGCCGTAGTCTTCCAGGTCCATGGCCTCAAGAATGGGCTTCAGGGCCTGTTTTTGTTCCATCAAAAGACTGAGCCGCTTCTCCAGTTGAGACTGGCTGATGGGCTTGGCGAGATAGCCATCGGGCTGGGACTCTAGAGCACCGTAGACCATATCCTTGGCCACCTCGGCACTGACCATGATAAAGATGGCGGTACTTTTCAGGAGCTTGCGGTGACGAAGTTCTTCCAGAACCTGCTGGCCATTTTTTTGGCTACTGCCCATGTTGTAGTCGCAGAGCACGACATCGTAATGGGTATGCAGGCAGTGGGAGATGGCCTCCTGGCCGCTTCGTGCACTGTCGATGTGCTCCGCGCCCAGACTACGAAGGATCTGGCGCATGGACAAAATGAAGTTGTCGAAGTCGTCGACAATCAGGAAGCGTTTCTGTTTGTAGGCCTGAAATGAAATCAAAGCGATGGGCCTCTCGGTGAAGGAGTCTGACCTGACGGTAAGGCTTGAACCGCCTTATATTAACGCAAAATCATATAGTTGGGGGCAGTGCTTCAGGAATTACACACCAGTTGTCCGGTGTAATTTCCAGGGCATGCCCTGGGTTTGCCGGATCAAATATCGGCAAGCCTGGCTGTAGGCGCTCCACGAGACAGAGCACCTGAAGTATGGAAAAGCTGGTCTTCTTGTTATTCTACAGGCCCGGCGGCCATCTGGATTTTAGTCATCACGATGCGCGCGGAGGATTGAATCCGCAGGTCTCAGAGATGGCGGCAATGATGGCGCTTCCGAGCCTTATTTATACACATACATTATAGGAGTGAATTGCGCATGGAGCCCGTTTCCGTGGGTCAATCCCTGTCCGGCCTGGGCAGCTTTCTTCTTTACTTTCTAAGCTCGCTCCTGTTTCTGGTGCTCTTCAAGTGGCTATATCCGCTGATCACACCCCATAAAGAGTGGCAGTTGGTGCGGGAAGAGCACAACACGGCTGCGGCCGTGGCCATATCCGGAGCCTTTGTGGGCTTTAGTATTGCCTTGGGGAGCGCCGCGGCCCATTCGGTGGCTTACCTGGATTTTGTGATCTGGGCTGTGGTGGCGTTACTGGCCCAGGGCGTGGCCTATCTGATTGCGAACCTTGTGCTGTCTGGCGTGTCCCAGCGTATTCAGAATCAGGAACTCAGTGCAGGCATCATTGCGGGCGGAACTTCGCTCGCGGTCGGGATTCTCAATGCTGCGTGCATGACTTACTGAAGGAAGGATGTGATGAAAAGAAGCGGCTTTATTAACCTGGAACGGATGCGCAAGGGCCTTAGGGCTGGCAGAAAACCCGTGGCAGTGGCGGTCACCGCTGCCTTGATCGGTGGTTGTGGGAATACGGAAGAGGTGGATATCTATACCTCTTTGCAGGAGTGCCTGCAGCGTCAGCTTGGCGAGGCCCAAATGTGTCACGCAGCGTTTGAGGAGGCCCTGCGGGAAGCGGAACAGACCGCTCCCAAATATACCAGCCAGGCCGACTGCGAGTATGACTTCGGTGAGCAAAACTGCGTGACCCAGCAGCATCAAGGGGGCAGTTGGTTTATGCCGGCGATGGCCGGTTTCATGATGGGGCGGGCGCTTAGCGGTGGTGATCGGGTCGCGCCCCTGTACCAATCTTCCCAGTTGCGGTCTCCGGTGCATGGCAAGTGGGTCACCTCAGACGGCAAGATCGTGGCCAACAGTGACCAGCGCCAGGCACGCGTCAGTCCCGACAGTTTCCGTCCCAAGCCGATCTCCGCGCGTCCCTTGAGTCGTGGGGGCTTCGGTACCCAGGCTGCCGCTCGCTCAAGCTGGGGTGGCTGATGTTGCGGGTACCTATTAGCGAGCGCTCCTACTGGCGCGATCAGGCCAA
>JAJUGC010000329.1 GCA_029268325.1 Gammaproteobacteria bacterium
ACTAGGTACTGTCTGAAAAGTCCATTCTTGTCTTGCATCTATTTAATTCTATAGGCGCTCGAAAGGGTTTTCAGACAGACCCTAGTATCTAGTTTGTGGAGTCACTACCCAATCAACCGTTTGAGATACTCTTCGCCACACAACGTCACGACTAAAGGGGTCAGATCGATTTTAATTTGGTCTCTTTGCTGTATCACCGCGTTCGCTTCAGGATATGCCACCGCTAGCACCACTTCCGTAGCCTCCGAGACCATCCTTGGAGATTGGGTCTGCCTAGCGAGTGCTGACGCATAAAATGACCCCAAAATCGAAAAGGCTTGGAAAACCAAGTACATCCACAACGGCCACAACACTATGTCGGAACACTCAGACTTATTCTGCCAAGGCAGCCTGAGCCAGTGGCAGTGATGTACTCCACGGCGACCAGTGGTACCTGGGAGATCGCCGATGGCTTCTTAGCCCAGACTACAAACGAAATAAAGTTTGGAAACCTCGGGAGCTGTGGCCCGGTGTAAAAGGATGACGCCGAAGGATTAAGCCGATTCAATGAGAACAGGCCATCGTTGCGGCTGATCAACGCCTATGGGATTCAGCAGAGCAAGGGTCGCTCCGGGCCTGTTAGGATGTCGGCAGGCTCACAGCCATCGTGGCGCTGGCGGCAAAAATAAAACAGCAACGCCACTACCGAGTTGCCTAGAAGAGCCGGTTAAAAAGGGGCAGGTCATTGATGAGCACCCTGCCCCTCCCTTCCGTTTAATTGACGGGCTCGGCGAAGATCTGCTGAAAGAGCGGAACCAATAACTGCCCGCCCCGCTCATTCAGGTGATCATCGTCGTAATAGATGGGTAGCCCTTCCACATCGCCCCAACAGCGACCATCCGGACACAGGATAGGACGGGGATCAAGCAGCTTCACGCCACACTGTTCTACTACCCGGTTCAGCAGGTTCCAGATGGGCTTGTGGCGTTCCTCATACTCTTCCAGGCTGATGGAGATTCGACGTTCTTCGCCCCGGATCAGTGCCCGGCCCATCGTGCGGGGCACATCAAGCTTTAATTCGGGAATGGGTCGCAGCATATAAACCGGCCGATGCGCCGCAAAGGCGCAGACTGTGTCAATGAACCCCTGGCCCACCTCCGCGTAATAATCCTCTGTCCAGGCGGTGTGGGGCTTGGTTAGGTAAATGGGCGGCTGGGAAGGAGTTTTCCCCTCCGTGTGCCCCCTGAGCGCAGCCGTGATCCGGTTAACGATCAGCATGGGCGCATCGCCCGGTAAAGTTTCTGCATAACGAACAGCTTTGGCGACATAATCGCCGCACTGGGACTCCCGAGTCTTGTCTCTGTACTTGATATTGGCAATGGTTACACAGCCAGTGGCACTCCAGTCCAGCACATGAAGATCAGTGGAGGGCAAGGCTTTTTCAACAGATCTCACCATGGACTGCGCGTGGCTGTCGCCCATCACAATCACCCCCAGTGTGTCCCCGCCGTAGGTACAGCGCTCTTCAAGGGAACGGTTCCAGTTGTAACACTCTCTTCGCCGGGGATTCACATTATCCGCCTCGGCAAACACAGCGTTGACACGGGGCTCAAGCCGGCCGTGGATGCCATCCTGCTTTCTGATGACCTGGCAGACCAGCGCAATCACCACCACCAAGCCGACGATGATCAGCGTTTGTTGCCCCGGCTTCAGTTTGGTGAGGTTTTTACGGGCGGGCTGCTCGATGTAAGCCCACGACAGCCAACCTAGTACCAGCGTGAGCGCCAGGGCGATCACAACGGGAATCCACTGGTCTTGGAGCTCGAAGTACACCAGGCCCACACAGAGGGGCCAGTGCCACAGGTAGATTGAATAAGACGTTTTCCCCAGCCACTGGCAAAGCCCGGTCGTTGACAGCCAGGAAGACTGCCGGGAAGCCAGCATCACCAGCACCGTGCCGGTAATCGGCAAGAGCGCCCAATGCCCGGGCCAGAGCACTTCGTCATTCATCAACGCAATACTGACGAGAATCATGAAAAAGCCTGCCAACTCCAGCAAACGGCTGGAGCACTGGGTAAGCCTAACTCTGCTTCCATAGAAGTAGACCAAGCCGCCCGCCAGCATCTCCCAGGCTCGGGTATGCAGTTGGAAAAAGGCCGAGGTGGAATCCAGCGGGGTCTGAATAATGCTGGCCCCCAGCGAACTAAAGAACAGCACCCACAGGGCGGCGCCTAAAACCTTTCGCTGTGGCCGGATCTTCCAAACCAGCATCAAAATCAGGGGAAACAGCAAATAAAACTGCCACTCCACCGAGAGTGACCAGGTGTGCAGGAACCACTTCTCATGGGATGCGGCATCGAAATAACCGGCCTCCCGCAGGAACATCAGGTTTGAGATGAACGCGACCACGCGGATACCGTGGGTTGCCAACATCTCATAGTCCGAAGGCCCCAAGAGCAGCCAGCCGGCCCCGATCAACACCGCACACAGAGCCAACAGCGCCGGCAGAATGCGACGCGCTCGGGCAAGATAGAACTGGCCTAGGGAAAAAGAACGAGCCGGGGGCGCCTGATGGCCGGAAGAGGAGGCACTCAAGCCTTCGACAATAATGCCTGTCATCAGGAAGCCGGAGATGATGAAGAACACATCAACGCCAACGAACCCTCCTTCAAACCCCGGAACCCCAAAGTGGAACAATACAACGGCGACAACGGCCCATGCGCGCAGGCCGTTGATATCTTTTCGGAAGTACATCAAAAAACTCGACAGCAAAAGATGAGGGCGGAAAGTATAGTTTCTTTTAGCGGAAGAGCCTAAATGTGCGTGGTGATATTTACCCTTAGGCTGTGACTGGAGCTGTCGTTGATGCAGAGAGAATCCCCCTTCGTGCCCTCTTTGATTGCTCACTCCATAATTGACTGGGTTGGCTTGTACGGTGGCAACCCACGTTGCCGCTTAAGACTATCATCAGCCTGGGCCGACTCCTTGGCTCGCCGTAAAGACGCACCTACCGGAGCCAGCGACGAGCCCCGCAAGGACCTCACTGGAGGATAGTATGACCACACCAGCCAAAAACCGGATTTGCCTTTGGTACGACGGCGATGCCGAGGCGGCC
>JAJUGC010000330.1 GCA_029268325.1 Gammaproteobacteria bacterium
AGCTGTTCGCTCCCTTCTTCCAGCTCGACACCTCCTTAACCAGTCGACACCATGGGTCCGGTCTGGGCCTGAACATCTGCCAGAGGCTGGTGGAGGCCATGGGCGGCGAGATCAGCGCTCGGCGCCGCCCGGAAAGTGGCTCGGTATTTTCCTTCACCCTGCCGCTCAGTGTTGCGGAGACTCCCCCTGTCCTTGAATCCGACGGGAACCCCATGGGTGTGGTCAGACCAGGCTTGAAGGTCTTGCTGGTGGAAGACAATCCCGTCAACCAGACCATCGCCAAAGGCATGCTACGCAAGTTGAACCTTATTCCAGCCATCGCCACTGACGGCGCCGAAGCCGTCAGACAGTTCCAGGAGCTCTCTCCGGACCTGATCTTTATGGATATCAACCTGCCGAAATTGAACGGGCTGGAAGCCACCCAGCAAATCCGCGCCCGGGAAACCGGCCATCGGCCTTACATCATTGCCTTGACCGCCAATGCCCTGCAAAACGATGTGGAGCGATATAAGGCGGCAGGGGTGGACGATGTGCTAGTCAAGCCGATCCGGCTGCGCAGCCTTATCACAGCCCTGCAGATCGGCGGCTTTTACCAGCCGCCGCAACAAGAAGACTATGTGGCCAATGCCATCAGGGCACAAACGCCATAACCGACACCGGTGAGCCTGAGCCCTCCTGTAGACGCAGGATGCCAATCACTACCGTCGTGCCTTTCGCTGGCAGCTGATCCAGGTTTGTCAGGTTTTCCAGGATAATACCGTTACGGGCCAAGACCTGGGTATTGGTGGCAAAGGACTCGTCCAACCCCGGATCCGTGCCATGGGTATCGATTCCGACACCGGCAATCCGGCGCTCATCCAGCAAAAACCTGGTGGTCTCTCCACCGATTCCCGGAAAGTGCAGCCCCTGGCCGTCCTCATTCATAAAGGCGATGGGATCATGCCAGCGCTCCTGCCAGCCAGTATAAAACAACACCAAAGTGCCCGGCTTGATACGGCCATAGCGACGCTCCCAGTCCAGCACATCGGACTTGTCGATCACATAGTCGTCGTTGTGGCGGACCTTGTCCCGCACATCGATGACCACCGCAGGCCGTACCAGGGATTCCGGTTCATATTGGTCAATTCCAATACCGTCCGCGTGAAAGCTATTGGGGGCATTCATATGGGTGGCGCTGTGTTCACCGATCCGGAAGCTTCTCAGGTAATAGCCATCGGTGTCGAAATTCGCCTCTGTCGTGAACTCCACCGCCGGGTCCCCCGGCCAAAGGGGAATATTGGGAGTAATCACATGACTGAGGTCGATCACCTTACGAAACTTGATATGCTGCATACCCTTGCCCTGAGCGAAACTCTGTGGAGACCCCAAAGATAATAGCGCCAACATGAGCGCCACACAGCTCCACTTCCAATACCGTCGACTTGGATAGGTCACCGTCTTGCACATAAAAAGCTCCTTCTTGGTATGTTTGATCAAAAGATAGACGACCTATCCCCGTAGCTCCTGGGCAATTAGGTAACTGATTGTCACCTTTTGCAGCCCTCCCTGCCCCCAAGGCTCCGGTTGCTGACTCCTGCCGAACCTGCCGCCGATTTCGGTTGAGAAAAGAGGTCTGGCGTGCTTATATCTGCCGCCTCCCTTTTTATCCAGATACTTAGAAGATGTCCGCGCTAACCGATTATTATCTGACTGCTCCTAACCAAGCTTTAAAACCCGCCCTGCAACACAAGATCGACCACAAGACCAAACCTTTGGGTGCACTCGGCCAACTGGAAGAAGTAGCCCTCCGTTTGGGGCTGATCCAGCAGACGCTGACTCCCCATCTGAAGCGGCCCGCCCTGGTGATCTTTGCCGCCGACCACGGGCTGGCGGCCAGCGGTGTCAGCCTCTATCCCCCCGAGGTTACCGCCCAGATGGTGTACAACTTCCTCAACGGCGGCGCGGCCACCAACGTATTCGCCCGCCAACTGGGCTTCGCCCTGCAGGTGGTGGATGCGGGCGTCAACGCCGATTTCCCCGAGGATTTGCCCATCCGCCACTGCAAGCTGGGTTACGGCACCGCCAACTGCTTGCGCCAGCCGGCCATGACCGCCGAGCAAGTCATCTCTGGACTCGAGACAGGACGTCAAATTGCCCATGAAGAAGTGGCCGCCGGCAGTAATCTGCTCGCCTTTGGTGAAATGGGTATTGGCAACACCTCCGCCGCGGCCCTGATCACCCACCTGCTGGCGGATATTCCACTCGCCGACTGCACCGGTCGCGGCACCGGCCTGGATGACGCAGGCCTGGCACACAAGCAAGCCATTCTGCAACAGGTGGTCGACCGTTTGGCAGACCAGCCCCGCGATGTGCTGACGGTATTAAGTGAAGTGGGCGGCTTTGAAGTTGTGATGATGACCGGGGCCATGCTAGGTGCGGCAGAAAAAGGCGCGGCCATCCTCGTAGACGGCTTTATCGCCACCGCAGCCCTGCTGGCCGCCATGAAGATTGCACCTGAGGTGCGGGATTACGCCTTCTTCGGCCACTGTTCCCAGGAAGGCGGTCACGCCCACCTGCTGGCCCACTTGCAGGCCCGCCCCTTGTTGCAGTTGGAGCTGCGGCTGGGAGAAGGCAGTGGCGCGGTGTTGGCTTATTCCCTGCTACAGGCGGCCTGTGGCTTTCTGAACGAGATGGCCTCGTTCGAAGAGGCCGGAGTGTCCAACAAGGAGCCGGGCTGATGGAGGAGCGTCTGATCTGGCGTCGGGAAAGCGACCGCTTCCTGCTGTCGTTGCAGTTCTTCACCCGGATTCCGATTCCGGCCTCGGTGCCCTATTCGGAAGAGGAGCTGAACCATGCGGTGATCTACTTTCCGCTGATCGGCACCCTGATCGGCGTTCTCTGCGCCGCTGTTTTCCTGGCCGCGGGGTTACTTTGGGATACGCCGGTGGCGTTGTTTCTCAGCATGGTGGCAGGGCTTCTGCTGACCGGTGCCTTTCATGAAGACGGGCTGGCGGACTTTGCCGATGGCATGGGCGGCGGCTGGACCCGGGAACGGATCATGGACATCATGCACGACTCCCGGCTGGGCACCTTTGGCGCCGTGGTGCTCTGG
>JAJUGC010000331.1 GCA_029268325.1 Gammaproteobacteria bacterium
ACCGCGGGAGTTCTACGTGGCAAAAACCAAGCCTTCTCCCCTGGGCAATCTCGTTGAAGCAAGAACCCGCCGAAGAGCTGTTGCAGATCAACGCAACACTCCGTAGGAATCTCCAGCCTTTAGGCTGGGGAGGATGTCAAAGATAGCACAGCCACCTGCCAGCCTCAAATCCCATCAAACCAGAACCAGGTTATCCCGGTGCACCAGCTCCGGCTCATGGCTGTAGCCCAGCACCTTGACGATAGAGTCGCTGCACTTGCCGATGATCTGGCGCGCATCCGCCGCGTCATAGTTCACCAGGCCCCGCGCCACCTCCCTGCCAGACTCATCCACACAGGTCACGATCTCGCCACGGCGAAAGTTGCCACTGACACTTTTCACACCGACCGGCAACAAGCTGGTTCCCTTTTGCAACAGAACCTGAACGGCCCCCGCATCCAGCACCAGGGTTCCCTTGGTCTTCAGATGCCCCGCTAACCATTGCTTGCGAGCCGCCCAACGCCCCTGCTCTGACAACAGCAAGGTTCCTAACTCCTCGCCCTGTCGCAGCCGCAACAGCACATCAGGAATACGCCCCCCCACAATCACCGTGGATGCCCCGGAACGAGCCGCCAAACGCCCGGCCCGTAATTTGGTCAGCATGCCACCCCGCCCCAGGCTGCCAGCAGAACCACCCACCATGGCATCCAGGGAAGGATCGGACGCATAGGCCTCCCGCACCAGCTCAGCATCTGCGTGATGGCGCGGATCCTTGTTAAACATCCCCATCTGGTCCGTCAGGATGATCAGGGCATCGGCTTCCATCAGGTTGGCAACCAAAGCGCCGAGCGTGTCATTGTCACCGAAACGGATTTCATCGGTAACAACCGTATCGTTTTCATTGATGATCGGCACGACCCCCATCTGCAACAGGGTGCGGATGGTGCTACGGGCATTCAAATAACGCTTGCGATCAGACAGGTCATCATGGGTCAACAGGATTTGCGCCGTATGCAGGCCATGCTTGTGGAAAAAGGTTTCATAGGCCTGCACCAGTCCCGTCTGACCGACGGCCGCTGCCGCCTGCAACAGGTGTACGTGCTGGGGACGCTCTGTCATGCCCAGCCGGCTCATGCCCTCCGCCACTGAGCCGGACGACACCAGAACCACTTCAAGCCCCTGCTTTTGCAAGGCCGCCATCTGGTCCACCCAAGACGAGATAGAGTCCACATCCAGGCCACGCCCATCGTTGGTCAACAGCGCACTGCCAATCTTGACCACCCAGCGGCGCGACTCCGTCAGTCGGGCTCGTGAGGAAGAATCGGAAGAAGAAGCCATATCAATGTCACCACCAGATCAATCAGACCTATCCATACCCTTACAGGCTACCGCACGTAATAGACTTCCACGTCTCCGTTGTCGTCATCCTCGTCGTCCGTTTCTTCGCCCTCGCGTTTTTTCCGCCGGCGCTCATTGTAGGCCAGCACCGCTTCGCGGGCCTCTTCGTCCATCTGTCGACGCAGCTCTTCCTCCCGCGCCCGCACTTCCTCATCTTCCGCTTCCAGCGCCGCCCGCTCCTCGATCCAACGCATAATATCCTGACATAGCACATCCGTACCTTCGCCAGAAATAGCGGAAATACGATACACCGGGCCATCCCAGCCCAGCTCTTCCAGCAAATCCTCGCAGCGCTGCTCGCGCTCGTCTTCCGGCAACAGATCCAGCTTATTCAGCACCAGCCAGCGCTCCCGGTCCGCCAGGGTCACACTGAACTTGGCCAGCTCGGCCTCAATCGTATCCACAGCCTCTGCCGGGTCAGAGCCATCCAGTGGCGCCATATCCACCAGATGCAACAACAGGCGAGTGCGCACCAGATGCTTGAGAAAGCGAATCCCCAGGCCGGCACCTTCCGCCGCCCCTTCGATCAAGCCCGGAATATCGGCAACCACAAAGCTGCGATGGGACTGCACCCGGACCACACCCAGGTTCGGCACCAACGTGGTGAACGGATAGTCCGCCACCTTGGGACGAGCCGCGGAAATCGCCCGAATCAGGGTCGATTTGCCTGCATTGGGCATACCCAGAAGCCCGACGTCGGCCAGCAGCTTCAACTCCAGGCGCAAGGTACGCTCTTCTCCGGGAGTGCCATTGGTAGACTGGCGTGGTGCCCGGTTAGTACTGGACTTGAAGCGAGTATTGCCCAATCCGTGAAACCCGCCCTGGGCCACTTTCAGAATTTGACCCGGCTCTGTCAGGTCTCCCAGCACCTCACCGGTGTCATCATCGATCACCGTGGTGCCCACGGGCACCTTCAAAGTGATATCCGCACCCTTTGCACCGGTACAGTCACTGCCCATGCCGTTTTGGCCATTTTCTGCCCGGTAGCGGCGCTGGTACCGATAGTCGATCAGAGTGTTGATGCCTTCATCCGCCACCAGAAACACAGAGCCGCCATCACCGCCATCGCCCCCACTGGGGCCGCCCATCGGAATGAACTTCTCGCGGCGAAAAGCCACGCAGCCGTTTCCGCCCTTGCCGGCCTGCACGTGAATCTTGGCTTCATCAACAAATTTCATGGTGTTTTCCTCCCGGAAGACCCGGCGTCAGCACTGCCCCACGCGGGGCCCAACACTGCTGCAAAGTATATCAGCGAACCGCTTAACCAGAAGCGGGTACAACAAACAAAAAAAGCCCCGAAACCGGAGCTTTTTTCATGAACAGCGAAGAAGTTAGGCTGCGGTAATAATGCGTACAGTGCGACGCATGTTCGGGCCTTTCTTCTCGAACTTCACATAACCGTCTGCTTTGGCGAACAGGGTGTGGTCACGGCCAATACCGACGTTTTCGCCGGGATGGAACTGAGTGCCACGCTGACGCACGATGATGCTGCCGGCAGTAACCAGCTGACCACCGAAGCGCTTGACGCCAAGGCGTTTACTTTCCGAATCGCGACCGTTGCGGCTACTACCCGCTGCCTTCTTGTGAGCCATTGCTTAACTCCTCATTGACCTGCGGAATTAACCCGCGTTGAGACCCGTAATTTTCACTTCAGTGAACCACTGACGGTGGCCCTGCTGCTTCATGTGATGCTTACGGCGACGGAAC
>JAJUGC010000332.1 GCA_029268325.1 Gammaproteobacteria bacterium
ACGTCATCATGTTTATCTACCGGGATGAGGTCTATAACGAAGATAGCCCGCAAAAAGGGATTGCGGAAATCATCATCGGGAAGCAGCGGAACGGCCCCATTGGCACGGTTCAGTTGGCGTTTTTGGGCAAATACACGAAATTCGAAGATCTGGCTCATGGCAGCTACGAAGGAGCTTATGAGTGACACGTCCGGTCCGGGCTTGCATTGACCTGGCAGCCCTCCGTCATAATTTTGCCCTGTTGGCAGACATTGCCGGGAATACCCAGTGTTACGGGGTGGTCAAGGCGGACGGTTATGGGCACGGGATTGCACAGGTAGTGCAGGCCCTGGAGGCTGCCCCCAAGTTTGCGGTCGCCTTTTTCGAGGAAGCCCTGGCAATCCGTGAGGCCGGTGTCGATAAGCCGGTTTTGCTGCTGGAGGGCTTTTTCGGCAGCGGAGAGCTGGAAGCCTGCGCCTTGCAGGGATTTGAGGTAATGCTCCATGAGACCTCCCAGGTCGAGCAATTGGCCCGGGCGGCGCTGCCTTGCCCCCTGACGGTTTGGCTCAAACTGAATACGGGCATGAACCGTTTGGGCTTTGCCCCCGGGGAAGCTGCCCAGGTTCTGGAGCGCTTGCAGGCCATGCCCCAGGTTCGGGTGATGGGGGTGATGACCCATTTCGCATGTGCCGACAGTGAAAACCTGGCATCGGCCCGCAGCCAGCTGGAACGCTTGCTGACATTTCGTGAAGGCCCCGGTGCCGGGCTGCAGTTTGCAGCGGCAAACTCTGCGGCGCTGGTGGCTATTCCTGAAGCCCGGTTGGACTGGGCCCGTCCCGGCATTATGTTGTATGGCTGCTCTCCCTTTCCCCATCGCACAGCCGCCGATATCGGGCTGAAACCGGTCATGGCCTTGAAGTCCGCCCTGATTGCCGTGCGCGATCTGAAGGCCGGGGACCTGGTTGGCTACGGCGCGCTTTGGGAGGCCAAGGCCGATGCCCGGATGGGGGTGGTTGCCGTGGGCTATGCCGATGGTTATCCGCGCCATGCACCCCAGGGAACGCCGGTGTCGGTCAATGGCCAACGGGTGCCTTTGATTGGGCGGGTGTCCATGGATATGATTACCGTCGATCTTTCCGAGATGCCGTCTGCCCAGGTGGGCGACCCTGTGGAGCTGTGGGGGCAGGAGATCAGCGTGGATGAGGTTGCCACCAAGGCCGGCACCATTTCCTATGAATTGTTGACGGGCGTGACCCGACGGGTTCCTCGCTGTTACGATAACGGATAGAGCTCGGTGGCAAGGGCAGGCTGCGCGAAGGCTTGATGCTGAGGTGAAATGAGACGTTTGGCAAGAGGATAAATCCTGTGAGGCTGTTGGTCACCGGTTCAGACACGATACCAGGTCGGAATATTCTGGCGGCGCTAAAGGCTAAAGGGGCTGATTGCGTGGGCCTGGACAGTGAATGGCCCCTCCAGGCGGATGCCATGGCTCAGGTGGCGGACATTGCCCCTGGTCTCATTATCAATGCCCATGAGTTGGCGGATATCGCCCTTTGTGAAGAAGACCTGCCGCTGTGCAAGTTCCACAACGAGGAAGTCGTGCGCCGGCTCGCGGAGTATGCCGGTGAGCACCAGGTGCCGATGATCCAGATGTCGAGCTGCCAGGTGTTCGATGGCCACAAGATGAACCCCTACAAGGCCTCCAACCAGCCCAATCCCATTAATAACTATGGCTTGTCCAAATGGCACGCAGAGCGGCACCTGTGTAACTGCTTGCCCCATTCGCTGGTGTTGCGTCTGGGCTGGCTGATCGAACATGGTGCGGATAGCGTGCTTGGCCAACTGATCCAAGCCAAGAAGAACGGCACGATTGCCTACTTTAGCGACGAGCACCGGGGCAACCCCACGGCGGGGGATGACGTGGCCCGTGTGGTGGTGGCCATTATCCAGCAGGTCCTGTGTGATGCGCAGGTGTGGGGAACCTATCATTACGCCAGCGCCGAGGTGGTCTCCCGGTTGGCATTTGCCCGCAGTGCGGCGGAGCTGTTCATGGATGCACGGGAAGTGACGGAGCTGGTGCTTTGTGCTTCCCCTGAACAAGTGGCCCAGGTTCCTGAGCCGCTGAATGCCTCCCTGGCCTGTATCCGTATCCGCAATACCTTTGGTATCAAACAGCGGCCCTGGCGCCACTATCTGCCGGATATCATCGAGCAGTCCGTCAAGCCGCAGCTCACCAGTTGGGGCGGCACACCGCCTTCGCAGATGTCTATTTCTTCCTGAGGTAACTTTGCTGCGGCATGGAGCCCTGGTGATCAGGGCTCGCAGGGAAAGTGGTGGTTTAGGAGTTTGCCGAGGTAGGGTTGATGCAAGGCGTGTCGGGACGCAGCACCTGCTGGAGGGCTTCCAGGTCGTTGATGGTCACTTCCCGGCCTTGTACGGTGATATAGCCTTTGTTTTGGAAGCGGGTAAAGACCCGGCTGACTGTTTCCACCGCAAGTCCGAGGTAGTTGCCGATGTCGTTACGGGGCATGGGCAGGCGGAACTCGGTGCTGGAAAGCTTACGGCGCTTGAAGCGGCTGGAAAGGTTGAGCAGCAAAGAGGCAATCCTTTCTTCCGCGGTATTTTTACTAAGCAGCATGGACAGCTGGCGGCTCTCCTGGATCTCCCGGCTCATCAGCTGAAAGAAGTGATGCTGGAGGGTTGGAATCTGGGTGGCCAGGGATTCCAGTTTGTCCAGGGGGATTTCGCAGACGCTGGTACGTTCCAGGGCCTTGGCGGAGCAGGAGTAGCTATTGGTATTGATGCTGTCGAGGCCGATGATTTCACCCGGCAGGTAGAAGCCGTTGACTTGCTCTTCGCCTTCTTCGCTGAGGGAGTAGGTTTTGATTGCTCCGCTACGTACAGCGAAACAGGAGGCAAAAGGCGTTCCCTGTTTGAAGATGTACTCTCCGCGATTCAGTATGCGGCCCTGCTTGATGATGTCCTCAAGACGGTCGATTTCTTCCTGGTTCACCGCAATGGGCAAGCAGAGCTTGCTCAGGCTGCACTCGTTGCAGCCCCGATTGAGCGGGGAGGGAGGGTTGATACAGGGAGTAACCTTG
>JAJUGC010000333.1 GCA_029268325.1 Gammaproteobacteria bacterium
CGCTTCCTTCGTTGTCTCCTCCACAGGCCGCTAAAGAAAGAGCGGAGGCGATCAAGAGGATCTGGGTGGGTTTAACTAAACTGCGCATTCGATCACGTCTCCATGTTGGACAAATAGGACACTTCCGACCTTGCATTAGGTTGGTAACTATTTTTTAACTGTCTGAAGGAAATCCTGACAGGGTGTTGCATTCAGGATAGCACAGGCCTGTTATTTCTCTAGCGCAAAGAATGACGAGGGAGGCAAATTTAATAAAAGTTGGCGTTTACTGTTGCTAGGGGGTTGTCATAGGAAGTCGATCGGATCTACATCCACCGACCAGCGCAATCCGTTGGGTAGCCGTTGCCCATCGGCCCAGAGCAGCAATTGGGAAAGCAGGGCGCGTAGTGGTGCCCGGTTGGGGGCGCTTAAATGCAATTGGGCCCGGTAGCGCCCGGCGCGCTTCTCCATGATGGCGGGCATCGGGCCGCTCAGTCGGATATCCAGGTTGTTGCTGCGGGCGCTGATGGCTTCTGCCTCCCGCTTGCAGCCTGTCAGCCAAGCCATGGCCTGGTCCTGGTAAGGGGCTTCCGCCTGAATCAAGGTCAGGCAGTGGTAGGGCGGCAGCTGTGCCAGCTCCCTTTCCTGCAATAGCTGGTGAGCGATCTCCAGATAATCATCCTGGGTGAGGCTCTGCATGAGGGGGTGATCCCCATGGTGGGTTTGAATAACGACCGTGCCGGGCGCGTCCGCCCGTCCGGCGCGGCCGGCAACTTGCACCAGGGTTTGCAGCATGCGTTCGGTGGCGCGGAAATCGCTACTGAAGAGTCCGGAATCCGCATTGATGACAGCGACCAGGGTCACTTTGGGAAAATGATGCCCCTTTGCCAGGATCTGGGTGCCTACCAGCAAACAAGGTTCGCCCTCATGGATGTGATCCAGCATGGCAGCAAACCGGCGCTTGCTGCGGGTGGTATCGCTGTCGACCCGGTGCACCGGATAGTTAGGAAAGAGCCGCTGCAACTCATCTTCAGTCCGCTCGGTACCCGTACCGATTGGCCGCAAGGCCGGACCTCCGCATTGCGGGCAATGGGGAGGAATGTGCGCGCTGGCCTCGCAGTGGTGACAGCGCAGCTGAGGGGCCCGTTTATGGAGTGTCAGGCGGGCATCGCAGTGGCGGCATTCTGCGATCCAGCCGCAGTCGTGGCACATGAGTACTGGCGCATAGCCGCGGCGGTTAATAAATAGCAGCACTTGTTCCCGGCGATCCAGGTGCTGTTGGATCTGTTCAATCAGCGGCTGGGAGAGACCCGCCTGGAGCGGGCGGCTTTTAATGTCGAGAAGGTTGATTCTGGCTTTTTGGGCGGCACCGGCCCGGTTCTCCAGGCGTAGCAGCTTATATTTGCCAAGCTCCACATTATGTAAGGACTCCAAAGACGGGGTGGCTGAGCCGAGCAGTACCGGCAGGTTCTCCAGCTTGCCCCGAACCAGGGCGAGATCACGAGCGGAGTAGCGAAAGCCGTCTTGTTGCTTGAAGGAGGCGTCATGTTCCTCGTCTACAATAATGGCACCTAACGCCTGGAAGCTCATGAAGACGGACGAGCGGGTGCCGATGATGATGCGGGCCTCGCCCTTACGGGCTCGTTCCCAGCTGCGCAGACGCTCCAGTTCGGTCAATCCTGAGTGGTAAGCGGCAACAATGGGGCCAAAGCGGCGCTCGAACCGAGCCAGGGTTTGCGGGGTCAGGCTGATCTCAGGAATTAAAACCAGAACTTGCCGCCCTGACTGCAAAAGGTGCGCAATCCAGTGCAGATAGACCTCTGTTTTGCCGCTACCGGTTACGCCATAGAGCAGCAGGCCCTGATGCCGGTCAGAGACTTCCTGCAGGACGTCCAGGCAGGACTGCTGGGCGGGGTTGAGTTCAAGGGCCGGTTCAAGGGAGGCGGAGACAGGAGCGGGTGGAGCCTCCATGGTTACCTCTTCCAGCGCCCCCAGGGAGGCCAACTTAAGGATTTGCGCCTTGCTGAATCCCTCTTCGCGAATTTCTGACTCGGGCACTGGTCGTGCTTGCTGGAGAAGAAACTCGGCCAGTTCTTTTTGGCGGTAAGCCTGTTTGGGGAGGCTGTCCACGGCAAAGTCCGGCTGGATTTGCCAGGCTTGGACTTGGTTGGTCGGGATGGGCTTGGGTTGTCGCAAGGCAGTAGGCAGAGCCTGCAGGTACACTTCGCCCGGTGCGTGCTGATAGTAGTCGGCGGCCCAGGCGCAGAGCTGTAGTAGATGCGGGGCAAGAATCGGCGCGCTATCCAGAAGTGACTGCGCGGGACGAAGCGAGGCGGGGGCAATATCCGATTGGGGGCTAACGGCCACGATAACGCCAACCAGGGTACGGCGGCCGAAAGGGACTAAAACGCGACACCCTGGTTGTTGCTGATCGAGGGGAGCTTCCGGTACCGGAAGGTAGTCAAAGAATCTCCTAAGAGGAACCTCTAGGGCAACCCGAAGAACACGGAAGAGAGGATCATTCATGAGCGATAGGAGATACTGCTGATAGGTTCGGTTCGCTTGCGCATCAACCGGTTTCTGGTATTATGCGCTTCTTGTTTCGGGTAAGTGCCTGCGGCTTGTAGAACCACTTTCTATTTATAAACACTTTATAACCCAATCATGCATGAGATTGCGGTGCCCGACAAGCCTGATCGGGTAGCGGCAATAGTCAATGCGAGGAAGCTCAGATGAAAGAAGGTATCCATCCTAAATACGTAGAAATTACTGCAACTTGCGGTTGCGGTAATGTCATCAAGACCAAGTCCACCATCGCCAAGGACATTCACCTCGACGTTTGCTCCTCGTGCCATCCGTTCTACACTGGCAAGCAAAAGGTGATGGATACCGGAGGCCGTATCGATCGCTTCAACAAGCGCTTCGGTGGTCGTCTGGGTTCAAAAGCCTAAGTCGACGCTGCTTGATGGCAATGCATATCTTGAAGAAAAGGCGCCTGTTACAGGCGCCTTTTTTGTTTCTGGCGCTGCTGCTTGGGAGCCCTTCATTTGTATATGCACAATGTGCGGCAGCCCGGATTGATGAAAGTGTCCGTACCGTGC
>JAJUGC010000334.1 GCA_029268325.1 Gammaproteobacteria bacterium
AACAATGATGGGGCGGGACCGCTCAGCCCGAAGCTGCTCCTGGGAGACCTGTTGCTTGCTCATAATTCTGTCCTGCAGTTTTACCAGTGGATTGATTGACCAGGGCTACACCCTCCAAACCTATAGTAGTGAGGAGGCTGGCACATCCGTAAATCCACAGGCTGTGATGGACAGAATTATGAAGCCGCAGCCGAATCGGATTTAGCCCATATGCTCAGCCATTTTTGCCGGATCTGGATTCAGGATTACCCCTTTCTCGGTCACGATGGCATCAATGAGTTCGGCCGGTGTTACATCAAAGACCGGGTTGAAGGCTTGGGCCCGCTCCGGCGCCAGTTGCATGTCTCGCAGTTTCAACAGCTCCTGCTGGGTTCGCTCTTCGATGGGGATATCCTGGCCGGTAGCCAGTTGCATATCGATCGTGCTGGTCGGCGCCACCACCATGAATTTGACGCCATGGTACCGGGCCAGGACCGCCAGGCTATAGGTGCCAATTTTATTGGCGACATCGCCATTGGCCGTAATACGGTCCGCCCCAACAATCACCCATTTCACCTGACCGGACTTCATCACATGGGCAGCCGCGGAATCGGCAATCAAAGCCGCGGGGATCCCCTCCTGCACCAGTTCCCAGGCCGTCAGCCGCGCCCCTTGGAGCCAGGGACGGGTTTCATCGGCAAAGACCCGGGTAATCAGGCCAGCCTTGTAGGCACTGCGAATAACCCCCAGGGCTGTTCCGTAGCCACCGGTGGCCAAGGAGCCGGTATTGCAATGGGTAATCACCGCAAAGGGTTGCTCCCCTTGCATCAGTTGGGCACCCAGCTCCCCCATGCGCTGGTTGGCGGCCACATCCTCCTCATGGATGGCCAGGGCTTCCTGCTCCAGTCGCGCCACCGGCGACTCCCCATCGGGAAGGCTGTCGATTACAGCTTTCATCCGATCGAGCGCCCAAAATAGGTTCACCGCGGTCGGACGGGATTGGGCCAGTGCCCCCACATCCTCCAGCAGCCCTTCCCGCCAATTCTCCGGCTGGTTCCGGTAGCGCTCGTCCGCCCCCAGCACAACACCATAAGCGGCTGAGATGCCAATGGCCGGCGCACCCCGTACGATCATCTCCCGAATGGCATCCACCACTTCCGCCACATTGCTGCAGCGCACATAGGTCTCATCAAGGGGCAGCAGGCGCTGATCCAAAAGCTCGAGATAACTTCCACCCCAACGAATGGCGGATACACCTTGGTTCATGCTTTGACCTCAGTTCAGGGAGAGGAGAATGGATTGCTGCAGACAACAGCGTGAAGCGCGCCATTATAAACCAGCTCCTGGCACAATCCGATCCTGTCGCCCGTTCCTTGCCCAATCCGGCCTCTGCTTCGTTGGTCATTGATGGCTGAAGCGATATACTTGAGCGCCAAAGTCTTCATTTACTCATCAGGTAACGAAATACATGCCCGCACCCCAGGCTGTCGACCTATTGATCTCTGCCCGCTGGGTGGTTCCCATCCGGCCGGCCAACACTGTCCTTGAACATTACAGCCTGGCGATCACCGGGAACCGGATCACCGCACTCCTGCCCACGGCCGAAGCCCTGGATCGCTTTGCCCCCCGCCAGCACATCGAGTTGGCAAACCACGCCCTGTTGCCCGGGTTGATCAATATGCATGGCCATGCAGCCATGACCCTGTTCCGGGGACTGGCCGACGACCTGCCCCTGATGACTTGGCTGCAAGAACACATCTGGCCGGCCGAAGCCCGCTGGGTGAACGATGAGTTCAGCGAAGACGGCGTGACGCTTGCCATTGCCGAGATGATCCTGGGTGGTACCACCTTCTTTAGCGACATGTATTTCTTTCCCGATGCCACCGCGCGGGTTGCCAGCAAGTACCAGATGCGTACCCAGATCTGTTTTCCGGTGCTGGACTTTCCCACGAACTGGGCCCGTGACGCCTCGGATTACATCCACAAAGGCATCAAGTTGCACGACGACTACCGGGACAGCCAGTACGTCTTTACCGCCTTTGGCCCCCATGCGCCCTATACCGTGTCGGACGGGCCGATGAAAGAGGTGGTCACCCTTGCCGCCCAGCTGGATATCCCTGTACAGATCCACCTTCACGAAACGGCATTTGAAGTCACCGAGGCTGAAAAGGCCACGGGCAAACGCCCCATCCGCCGTCTCTACGAACTGGGTCTGCTGACCGAAAGAACCCAGTGCGTTCACATGACCCAGGTTTCCAAGGACGACCTGGCCCTGCTGCAAGAAACCGGTGCCCATGTGGTCCACTGCCCGGAGTCCAACCTGAAGCTGGCCAGTGGCTTCTGTCCGGTCGATCAGCTCCAGAAAGGCGGCGTCAATGTGTGCATTGGCACTGACGGGGCCGCCAGTAACAACGACCTGGACCTGCTAGGTGAAGTCCGCACCGCCGCCCTGTTGGCCAAGGCCGTCAGTGGCAATGCGGCTGCCTTAAATGCCTTTGAGGCCTTGGAAATGGCCACCATCAATGGTGCCGTGGCCCTGGGGCTGGCCGATTGCCTGGGTTCCCTGGAACCGGGCAAATGGGCCGATGTAATTGCCATTGATTTAAGCGGCGTGGAAACCCAGCCGGTCTATCACCCGGCCTCCCAAATCGTCTATGCAACGCCTGCGCAAAGGGTGACCCATAGCTGGATTGGTGGAAAACTACAGCTGGACAACCGGCGCCTGGTCAATATCGATATTCACGCCGTCCGCGAGAAGGCCGCCCAGTGGGCTGCCCGTATCCATCGCAACGAAGCCCAAGCCGATTAATCAAGGATTGCCGCCATGCAAGACAACACGATCAACGTCGACCGTAACGAAATCGCCAAATTCGAGGCCCTGGCAAGCCGCTGGTGGGACCCGAACAGCGAGTTCAAGCCCCTGCACGATATCAACCCCTTGCGTCTGAACTACATTGACGAACGGGCCCGCCTGCCCGGCAAGAAAGTGCTGGATGTGGGCTGTGGCGGCGGCATCCTGTCGGAAGGCATGAGCCACCGGGGCGCCCATGTTACGGGGATCGATATGGGAGAAGCGCCGCTGTCGGTGGCCAAGCTGCA